>WFOS01000006.1 GCA_015487975.1 Ardenticatena sp. | reverse complement strand
CTCACCGCTGGAGAACGCTGCCTTAGGAGGCGCGACGCACCTGGCAGGTGCGTCGCGCCTCGAAGTAACGTCAAGCATGCGTGCCTCTCGAGGTCAGGCGGGGTGCTTTCGTATCCCTTGCGCACCCCATCCACTCGCCGTGCAGAGATCTGGGTAATCACCAGGAAAAAAGCGATCTCAGGCAAAAGAAAACAGCGCCACGAAGGCGCTGTTTCGTCAATAAGTGAGCTGTTCCTCAAACGACTCGTTGCCAGATTCCATTTTCACCGACTTGCACCTTGATCTCCGGCTCCACCTTCACCTTCCCTCCCGGTGCCCAACAAACGAGGGCCGTCGAGAGTTTCCAGGCCTTTCGGGCGTTCGTCGCGTTGTTCCGCTCCCAGCCTACCAAGGGCTCTATCGGGCCGGCGATGCCGGAAAGCGCGTCACCATTATTCATCGCCTTCGTGTGTGCTGTGAGATTGGCTCCCTCGTGGAGTGTGAGCACGACTTCTCCATTCCGAACCTCCCACTTGTACCCAGCCACGGTTTGGCCACTGCCCTCCTGTTTCTCATCCCAGTCGGTGCAACATCGCACACGCCCCCAGCCGTAGGTGCGCTCGCCGCCGAGTTGGAGATTTTTCAGAGCGTGTTTCCAATTCAGGATGTCCGCTAGAATCCCGTCCTCCTTCACCCACAAGTCTCCTATCAGATAGACGGAGCCGCCTTGGCGGGTGGAAGGCGCGATGAATTCCACTTCGTGCAGCAAGCCCTCCTCTGCAGCTCTCTGATCGTAGTTGAGGGCTGCGCTAGCGTAGCTGCCGAGGAATTGGTAGTCGAATTGAGGATCTTCCCAGGGGAAGACGGGGGCATCTTTGTTCGTCGATGGCCAGAGGTAGCCGAAGCGAAAATGCTCTTGTACCAATCTACCAATGCGATTGTACTTGCTGCCCTGGCTGCCGTCGTGGTCATCCCGCGTGATGCGGGCGGTAAGCGCGGCCCAGAGCACCTTGCCCGGCACATAAGGCCGCGTCTGCATCAGGTTGCCCACCTTGCGGTAGCCGATGTGCATGGGGCTGAGCAGGCGAAAAACAAGCTTGTAGTGCGTCCAGGTCGCCATCGTGCGTTTCTCCTTCTCCATCACATGTCACACAGACAAACGAAGGAAGATGTTGTTTCCCCCCGTGTCCTCCGTGGCTCCGTGTGATCCTGTTCACTCACACAGGGGCACAGAGCACACAGTGTGAAAGAGACCTCACTCACCCTTCGACGCCTTGGCGTGATAGCGGGTGTAAATCAGAGTTTGCTCGTACAGGTCGCGAACGAGTAGGAGGGTGGGAAGGTCTGATGATAAATCAGCCCATTCTTGCAGCATGTAGCACTTATTTTGGTTGATTTCATCGAACCCTTTATCTGTTTGAGGCTGGTTCTCATTCTTCTGCAAATTTCCTAAAGCACCGTGTGGATCTCGGAGAGGCCACAACCAAGAAAGAATCTGAGTCGCCACACGTTCCTCAGCCGACATCTTCTCCTCTTTTGTCTCCTCTTTTGTCTCTTTCCCACTCCGACTGAAGAGGAACAGGGCCATAGCGTAGATCCCTTGCGACTGGAGTACGCCTAAAGCCTTCGTAGCCAACGTCTCCAGATCGCGAGCCTGAACTGTGGTATTTTTCACCCTTTTGCCAATCACTTCAGCAATTTTATGTGAGGTAGCCATGGCCAGATAGTCCAGGGTCTTCATCGTGCTCATCTCTGCACCTCCTGAGGTTTCACACAGAGCCGCGGGGATCACTGGGAGCTTCCCGTTGTGCTCTCTGCGTCTGTGTTTGCGTTGTCTTGCTCGGAACAGGGGCCGCTCGAAGTCCCATTGGGCTGGACCGTGCAATCAGCCAGCTTCCGAATCCGCCCAAATCCACGCGTGCCCATGCCGCCGATGCCCAGGTGTTTGCACCATTCGAGGCCGGCGGCAATGACGTCGGAGGGAGATCTCCATCCCTTTGGTTCGCCGTTGACCCGCTGAGGCTGCTCAGGTTGCTGCGGATCGGGATATAAAGGACCACCCTGCTGGCTGTTATCGTGCCACTCGACTTCCTTTTCTCCTTGGTCATTCGTGCGTTCTTCCCGATATGCCCTCCACACTATCCCCTCTCCCTGCCAAAGTGTTCCGTTTTTATAATCATCCACCACCACGTCCATCCAGAGCACCGTCGCGCGGGGAATGGCCTCGTAGGTGAAGAGCGCCCCTTCCTCTGCCGCCCCCGTCTCCGGGTTGATGCTCACCGAGGTACGCACTTCCAGATTGCTGTTGACGATCTGGGAGAAGAGCCCATCGGAGACCAGGACGATGCGTTGGCGGATTTGCTCGGGGATTTGGGATGGCAGGTCCATACTGGGCAAATCACTCTTGTGCTCTACCATCAACCAGCCCAAGTTGATTGGCTTGTTGTCGGTCGGCAGGTCGCTGTCGTTGCCGCCCCACTGGGCTTTCCCAAAATCAACGGAAACGTCGTTTTGGACACAGCCAGCATCTTGCAACGCCGTTGGGCTGGTCACCCAGACCGGCCCCACCATGGAATACACTGGGAAGAGCAGGATGCGCGCGTCGCCGATGGAGACGACGCCGCTGTAGGAGCGTTCGCCCGTGATAGCACCGAAGGTATAGCAGATGGGGCAGGTCGGTCGGCCGCAATGCCCCTCGCCAGACTGCCCCTGTCCCGCACAGCGGCGCTTGCCGTAGCGGTAGGCGGCGTAAGCTCGGATGGCGCCACTGAAGGATGTACCAGGAATTTTGGGCAGGCGTGTGCCCGGCTCGCGCACGATGCTTAGGTCCACCCGGCCCAAGCGCGTGCCACCCGTGCCGACGTGGACGGGGTCGAGGGTCTGGAGAAAAAAGCGACGCATTTCAAAGTTCATCTTGGACCTCCTTGTAAGAGTTGGTCGAACAAGTCAACGGTATCTCAGCCTATCGACATAGGTATTCACCTTGCGAGCGAGCTCGATATCCTTTTCGATGCCTTCCAGCGGGTCTTCCGGCGGCCAGACGCCAGTCGCGCGGGCCATCTCCAACAGGGTCCAGAAAAGGCGCATGTTCTCTTCCGGGCGGTTGTGGGTGGTCCGTTGCCACTGGGCCTTCCACCGACGCCAGGCATCCGCATCACGAATCACGACTGCCCTCCTTTTTTGCTGTCTGCTTAAGCCTTCCGTTTCATGATGTGATGGTATAGCTCCACCGCGTCGGCCAGCAGACCACGCACCGCCCAGTCAACCAGGCGCTTCATGTCGTCGGGATTGGGCTTGTCGCCCGTCTTCCATTCCGCGTTGGTCAGGCGCTCCCAGCAGAATGCCTCGAAGGTCGCATCACGGAGTGAATCTTCGGGCTTGTCGAACCACGCGGCACGCTTCGACTCGATTTCCCCGCGCAAGGCATGAATCTGATTGGTGGAGAGATGCTCGCTCAACACCTCCCAACACGCGACGATGGCTTCCACTTCGTCGAGCAAGTAGGGGCGAGCAAGCGTGCCGAAGCGTCGTCCGCTTTGGTCGTAGGCGATCTCGAAGCGTTGGCCGCCGCTGCCCAGCCACTGGAAGTCGAAGGTAGCGGGGGTGAAGTAGATGAGGTCGCCCTTTTCGAGTTCTCCAGCGTGGACGAGCCAACCGGATTGTGAGTTGCCATCTTGATCGAGGTCGAACGGGTTGGGCGCTTGGTAGTAGCGTGTGCGCGGCTGGGTGGCATTGCCGGGATCGGCCTTACCGTCCTTATCTTGTTGCCAGAACACATAGGGGTACCAGTGGTCCTCCGTCTGCCCGTCGCCCATGACCGCGGGGACGTACCAGGTGAGCTGTCCAATCTTATCCACGTCCCTGGCCTCCAGAAAGATTTCAAACCATTCCTTGAACTGACCTTCCTGGTCGCTTTCAAAACGCTCCGGCAGCGCGTCCCCTTGTACAATCAACTTCCGCGCAGGACAAACAACTTTCCAGATGAGAGGTTGGGCCTTCTGAGCAAGCATCCGCCGCCCGGCGTCGAGCACAGTCCGCAAAGGTGTATGTGAATCAGCGTAGACCACACCCAGGTGCAGGGGCAGGCGGTTGCGCACCTTGCCCATCTCCCGCTCGTACTTGGCTTTGATGGCCCGCACCACGTCCAGCGCCTTGTCGGCAGGCACCAGGGCCATGAAGGTGCGCGGCTCGGCAAGGATGGGGATGGCTGTGCAATAGGACACCTCTTGATGTTCTGTGCTTACAATGCGAAAACCAGCGAGCAAATTCCGCGTTCTTTCCGCCATTTTGGCTTCTGGATTCCGCAAGACAGGTTGCCACGGAATCCTTTCCTTAACAAAATCCTCGACAAAAATCGCCGAAGTTGCGGGGTCTTTTGCCAGGTCCTCCGATGCACCAAGCAACTTTGCAATGTATTGCAAATTGTCAGCGCTTATCAAGTAACCTTTGGTATCACCATCGGGCGGCACCCAAACCACACTGATAGTTGTTGACCCTAACTCCAACTCATATGTGTGGTAATTCCCCAAATCCGGTTGTCGATCCAAGTAGAAGCGAATACGCCGGCGGTCATCGGTGAGCACGCACGTCATCTCATTGTTAATCTCTTCCCAGAAAGTAGCCATTGTACGCCACACACGGTGAATGCGTGCAAACGTCGGGGGCTTTGCAAGCCAATTACCATCCTTGTCGGTTCCAACAGCCATGGAACGAACGAGAAGCCCGGAAATCCAGTCATCCATGGCAAACCGGCCAACGATGAGGGCAAAGCGCCCATTGACATCGGCAACTTCATCGATCCATATGGTGCTATCAGGTTGGGTCGTAGCCCACGCTTCTGCTCGACGCCCGCGACGGGCGAGGCATATCCCACACAACTGGCGTTCCTCAGCTTTTTTCGAAGTTACGAAAGAAGGCAATCCTGCTTCGACGTACCCCTGAGGCCGCAAGCCACAGACCATACATCGTTCTCGATTTTCCCCAGATTCCCACCATCTACGTATCATCTCAGGCGGCGGTACACTAACAGGCTCCTCCTTCAACACTTCTGACAAATTCAACTTTTTGCCTCTTCGTGGTGGTCCAATGATGACCGATGGCCGAACGTCTTCTGGGCCGTAAAGAATTACTGCCTGCTTCAATGTGCCCAGTGAATTAGGATTGTCGAGAGCGTTATGCACCTGAGAAGTAATCTCTTGAGCAAGTTGCTCGTTGGAACAACCGGGTAGTTCGGGAATCACAAACACGAACCCGTGTTCGTCGCTGTAAACTGCTGAACTCAGGGGATACTCCACTTCTAGAAGATGTTTAATCACTCGATAGGCTTCATCTAACAAATGCTGACGGGCAATCAGGTCTGCAACCTGTTGTGCCTGGAAGAGAAAATCCCAGGCATCAAGGCGCACAGCGAGGAGACGCCAACGCATGGTCGCGGGGGTGGGCATTTGGCCCAAGAACACAGCCTGCGCAATGGCGCCTTTGAATAAGGCGGCTGTTGCTGCAGAGTAATCCCACAGAGAGATTTCGTTGATAGGGCGTTGAGTGTCTCCAAGCGCCCGAAGCAATGGGGCCAACACGACCGCCAGTTCGTTCTTTAGCGAAAGCGGACTTCCCCACGAACATAGAATCTTATTGACGATTCCCTGCCTTTGGTTCATCCAATTTTGCCAAGGCAATTCCGTTTCGTACCCAAAAGCGGAAGATAGCCGCAATCTCGCCAATTTCGCTTCTGGCTTCTCTTCATAACTTTCCACATCTATGTATCGGCCATGAGGGTCAAACCCTTTCTTCTCTTGTCCCGAAATCTCCCCATGAGCGAGTAGAAGGAGGGCAGGCATGTCCTCCATAGTAAGTCCTGCTTGAAGTCGTACATCAGGTTTAGGGATACGCTGATAATCTGGGTCATCCCCCGAGCCCGGCTCATACGACAAATTATTGGGTTTATCAAACCATTCAGATTCCCAAAACATTGTCAGAAGAGAACCCAAGGGCCAACGCTGGGAACCAACAAAAAGGGGGCATTGCTCGATTTTCTGCTCGTACTTTTGGCAAGTTTGTTGTTCTCTTTTCTCTTTATCAAGCCTCCGCTGTTGCAGTTGTTGATTATACCGTTGCAATTCTTGACCAAGCCTTGATCGCTCTGGGACATTTTGCGGCAGGCTTTGAAGTTGCTGCTGTATCTCACGAATTTTGCGCTCTAGACGTCTAATTTCTTGCCCACGTTGAAAATCAAGGAAGTACAGGGGGCCTTTCAGGTTTTCATACGGGAATTGCGAAAGCAACACGGTCGGTTTGCAAAACCTTTTGAAGGTGTATTGGCCTGGGATGCGGTAACTCTCAAGGATATCAGGAGATTCACCAGTTTGCATGACCAGAAAATTTGGCTCTAGTTTGCCAATGTTATGCAACCACGCCGCTACTTCCGCCAGTAGCAAGGCCTCACGCACGTTGGGGTCGGCTAACTTGCTCAAGTCAGGCATCGTCTTCTCCTCCGACAATCTCTTCCATGATCTGCAAGGCTAAAGAATGAAACAAAGTCTTCAAACGCTTCGGTTCAAAAGGCTTGAGCATTCTTACAGGCCAGCGCTCCAATTCGTCCGGGAATTGCTGTGCCCGGTTCAATGCCACGGCGAACCAATAGCGGTCAAAACCGGGGTCTTTCTGTGCTGCCAGCCCCATGAGGTGTTCAGGAGCTTCCTCTTGCAAGAGAAAGTACAAGTCCACCGCATCCCTCGGCTCGGCACGCCCGTAATAGGCCAGCACCTTTTCCGCTTGCAGGTCCTCGTAGTCGTTCACCCAAACGCCGTACTCCGAACGCACAGGCGGAGCGAACCTGAAGGGGGAATCCAGCGCCAAATCGAGTCGTAGTTCGTCCTCTCCCGCACCCAACACGATCTCCACATAGCTGCTGAAACGGCGAACCACGTCCACTTTCCACCCTTGTCCCTGAAAGGCGCTTTCCAGGTGGCGGGAGAAGGGAACGATCAGCGCCTCCTCCGTGGTAAACAGGTCCAGGTCAAAGGAGAGCCGATGTCCCAGGAAGAATTCGGCCAACGCCGTTCCTCCGGTCAGATAAAATCGTTCCTGGTCGGGCAAGGTGGCGAAGAGCGCCAACGCCTCTCGCTGAATGGGGGTCAGGATTCCTTTACCGCGGAGCATACCCTTTCCTTTCCAGAAACGCCTGCCAGAGGCTCTCCACATGTGGGGGCAGGTCCAACTCACGAAGCTGGCTGGCTACTTCGTCCAGGTCCAGCTTGCGAATGTCTTCTGCCCGTCCATAGAGAAGCACCTGGCGGATGTACCACCGCCGCTGAAACGGATCGGCAAGGTCCACTGTATCGGTGCTCCAGACGATGTGGCGAGGTGGTTTATGCGTCATGGCCCAACTCCTTCACCAGTTTCGCCGCTGCCTGACGCAGGCCGGTAAAGCTGCGGCAAAGGAAACCCTTCCCGTTCTCAACCCGGATAATAGCCTGAGATCTGCCTTGCTCGTCTTTGACGAATTCTTCCGCGACAACCCCGTATCCACTGCTTGTTTTCGCCCCAAAGCCATACCGGGTCATCATGGCCTCGACGCCAGCAACAACAGCTTGCAAATCCTCCGCCGCTTGTCGCCTGGCCTCGTCAGGGCTTGTTTCCGGTCCACCCAGGGGTACGTAGAGCAGGGTAAAGGTGCCTTCAGCCCCCGTGGGCACGCATTCGAAGTAAATGGGCTGCTTACCTGCGCCGGTATCCCGCGGATGGGGGTTGATCACCTCCAGGCCGATGCGGTCGAAGAAGGTGGGGTAGAAGTAGAGGCAACCCTGAAAGCCTTCGATCTCACCGATGCGGTACGTCTTCTCCCGCAACGCCTGTTCGAACTCACCAGCCACAGTTCTGATGGCCTCCTCGAACCGCTGTTGCCACCGCCGCTGGGTTGCATCGTCCGCATCCTCGGGTAGCGGCCCCATGCGATGTCGGGCCAAGGCGCGGTTGAGAAACGCTGCCGTGCCGTCTTTCTCGTTACCAAAGAGCCGATAAATCTGTAGGCGTTGTTCGGTGAAGGCGGACTCATCCAGGGTGCCAGCTTGGAGTTGACCCACGAGCTCCCGCACCATCGCTGACCGCAACGCCCCCTTCCACTGGCTGGGGGCCACGTAGGGCACCTTGAAGACCCACTCCTTCTTGACGGGGTTGTCCAGAATGTAGAAATCCACATCGTCCCGGCTGATGTAGGGCTTGCGCAGGGTGAAGGTGACCTGAACGGCCCAGGTGCCGGGCGGGAAGCGGGAGAGGTCGGGGAGGGTGGGGGCCCCTGTAATCTCTTGATTGACAAACCCCAGAATAGAAGCCATCCATCGCATACGGCGGCAGAGGAATCCCTGGAAATCTCCACGCGGATGCTCCAAGTCACCGGCATAGTACCACCACTGCAGGCCGTTTTTGCCCTTGGCGTAATCTTTGCATTTGGTCTTTCTGGCGCATTCCTTTTCGGAAGCTAAAAGTTGGGCCAAAATATGTTGGCGTACGGCCTGATCTTCTAACAATTCCCATGATAACTGAGCATTTTGTCGCTCAGGTGGCTGCGGTGACTCTCCGTTACGTCGAGGTTTTCCAACAAAGTAATGGATGAGATCACGTTTCTTAGGCTCACTGTACAAATCAAACTCCGCCCAAAATTCACGCCGAAATTCACGCTTCATCTGTGCCTCCTTGTTCCTGAATCAGCCTCGCGGCCTCCTCCACCACTCGCCGGGCGATGGCCAGGGCTTCGCGGGCGTCCTCTTCGGAGAAGAGTTCCCAGGGCGTCAGGCCGTGGGCTTCGTCGCCGTAGTCGGTCTGGATGTGGATTTGGGGGCCAATCCGTTTCCCTTCTCGGATAAGGCGTGGCACCACATCCCGCCATGCGGTGGGAATCTGTCCGGCCTCAAGCAAAAGCGCCAGGGTGCGGGCTGGGTTGTGTGTTTTCGGTGGGACGGTAAACAGGGCAATCACGCCCTTGAGCGCGTGTTCCACACTCAATTGGGCATGGGCCATACAAGCCCGCCACCGGCCTGCGGCGAAATCCTGCTCGGCTTCCTCCAAAAAGCCCCGCGCCAGGCGCAAGCGGTACTCGGCATGCGCTCTCATGCAACAACTCCCTGCTCAAGACGCTGCTGCCAGGAAGCCGGCGGTGAACCTGTTTCCCAGACCCAGAGCATCTCACCCTGCACCTCGCGGCGCGTCAGGCCCAACTCCCGAAGTCGTTTTCGCACCGAGGCCAGGAAGCGCTGCATCCGGCCGCGTGCATCATAAAGCACCCGACCATCCAGCGCGATTTCCAACGTCAAGGGTGCGACCCGACCGTACCACTCTTCTGGCGTGTATAAGAGCGGGTCGGCCAGGGTAGGCCAGGGTTCAGGCGCGGCCTGCAGCCACACCTTCCAGCGCTTCAGCGGGCTTTGGGGCAGGCCCTGGACCACGATGAGCAGGTCCCAATCGCTTTCGGGGTGGGCCTCGCCCCGGGCCCGGGAGCCGAAAAGCACCACCGCGTCCAGGCGCTCGTCCAGCCTCTGTTGCAAATAGCGTACCAGGTGGTTGAGGTCAGGATTGGCCATGACCTTCTTCCTTGCAATGGCATTGGAGAAGTGCTTTCAGGTAGTCTCCGGTGTTCTCGTTTGCACCTTTCTCGAACCAGCAAATTTTGGGGTTGGACATATTCTTCAGATATTGCCAGAGTTGGCCGTTTTGGGCTGAGTGCCATTGGCGTTGCTGAGAGACGTCCATCCAACTTTTCAAATCGGTTAGTACATCGGAACGCGAAACATCGTTCGGCAACGATTCGGGAATCCAGCCCCAAATGCGGAATTCCCATTGGTTGCTATTTACCTGGTATGCATGGGAGACATGGATCAGTGACTTTTGCCTCAATTCCCCCATGAGGCGATGCCTTGTGTTCGTAGAATACCCCATGGATGTTGGAGGACGGTTGGGGTGCATAAGGCCACGCAGATGATATCGCACAATAGGAGCCAAAGGCAGGACTGCGCGTTGCTGGGACGAATTCGTCTGGTGAAGATACCAGTCCAATTCATCGTCAGGCGAAATTTCCCTTGCCCGCTCGCGTATCCAGTCTTGCGGGGATTGGCTTTCTACTGAAAACCGCACTTTAGCGAAGAAGAAACCATCCAGCGAAGGCCAGTCAGGGTGATGTTGGATATTGCGTCGGTTGCTGCGTTGTTGAGGCCAAGGCTTCCATCCATCCAGATTTGGTGGAGCCCCCCCTTCAACTTCGACTACCCCATACCCCTGCTGTGTTCGAGCTCCCAAGCCTCCCCAACACGCGATCAAACGCAACGTAAGATGCAAGGCTTCCCATAAGTCGTCTTGCGACCATCCTTTAGGAAGCCGTAGCGGAACAAACCAGGTCTCTACAGGTCCCATACATCCTCTACCCAAATACCAACCGCGATGATTTCGGCGGTCGCCGACTTTTACTGTGAGCCGTTTGTGCCGTTCCCCATTCCACCACACCGGTCCTTCCAAGCGAAAGGCCCGTTGCAATCCTGTCGCGCCAAATACCGCGCACACATCACAATATCGCCCCTGGTGGTCTGGACACCGGTCGTCTCCGATCGGATCACACGCCCATCCCCCCAGCCCCCGCACGATGGCTTCGTACCACCAGCGCAGGGAGCCGATGAGCCCCGTCTCGTGGATGCGGTCCATCGTGCCATCGAGGCCACCTGTCCAAAGTGGCGTACGTGTGCGGATGTCGATACGCAGTGTGGTCATGGCTTCACCTATGGATGTCGAACGAAGTGGGTAGAAGCATTTGCAAGCATACCACAATTCCATCGACAATACCAGTAGAAAACGATACACGACCAATTTTCGGCTGCCCAAACTTTGACAGAACGCTCTTTTTGGCTATACTACGCCGCGCAGTCGAGGCGCGGCGCACCCCGGACATGGAGGAGTGCCGGAGTGGACAAACGGCGCCGCCTTGAAAGCGGATGGGCCGAAAGGCCACGGGGGTTCGAATCCCTCCTCCTCCGCTCACACTGTTTTCTTGGGGAGGTCGCATAGCCTGGTCGAGTGCGGTCGCCTGCTAAGCGACTAGGGGGGCCAAAACCTCCCTCGCGGGTTCAAATCCCGCCCTCCCCGCCTCCAAGCACCTGCCGATACCGGCAGGTGCTTTTGCATTTTCTGCATCCTGCGGCACAATCCCCACACACCAATCCAACCAAGGAGGAGCCTCATGATTGTTGTCGCCAATCGCATCTATGTCCACCCTGAGTATGCTGAAGCCTTCGAGGAACGCTTTCGCTCACGTGCGGGGTTGGTCGATCACATGCCTGGCTTCATCGCCAACAAAGTGCTCCGCCCCCTCGACGAAGGCGACCCCTACGTGGTGCTCACGTTTTGGGAGTCGCTCGATGCCTTCGAGGCCTGGACCGAGTCGGATGCGTTCCGTCAAGGGCACGCACGTTCCGGAACATTGCCCAAAGAAGCCTTCACCGCGCCTAGCAAGCTGGAAATTCATGAAGTTTTTCTCGATACGGATGGGCAAGAGGACTAATCGCCCATGAAGAGAGCAGGAAGGCGCTGGCTCGCCAGAGGGCTTATCGTCGGCCTGGTGGGGTTGTTCTTTCTGGGGGTGGGTTTCCAACGTACCACCTCCGAAGACCCGCTCGACCAGGCCTTGCGAGCCCGTTTGCTTGCGCTGAACATCACGCTGCCAAATGACGGGCCAACGGCTTCACCTGCACAAGTCGAACTGGGACGCATGCTCTACTTCGACAAGGTTTTGAGCGGCAATCGCGATATCTCATGTGCCACCTGCCACCATCCTGCACTGGCCAGCGGCGACGCACGCCCACTTTCTGCCGGAACAGGTGGCGTAGGCCTGGGCCCTGACCGCCAGCGTGGCGCAGGACGCCCCCATATTCCACGCAATGCACCCGAGGTCTTCAACCGGGGCGCGAGCGCCTGGAAAACGATGTTCTGGGATATGCGCGTTGCGCAAACGAGCGATGGTCGCGTCATCACCCCTGCTGGCGCACAAATTCCCGAGGGCATCACCGATGTCCTCGCCGCGCAGGCGCTGTTCCCCCCTACATCGCAGGATGAAATGCGTGGCTCCCCTGGCGACCGCGACCTGTTCGGGCACCCCAATGAGATTGCTGCCCTGCCTGCGCAAGATTTTCCCGCCATCTGGGACGCTATCGTGGCACGGGTGCAGGCCATTCCGCCATATCAGCCACTCTTCGAAGATGCCTACCCTGGCACACGTTTCGAGGCAATCACCATCGTCCACATTGCCAATGCCATTGCGGCTTTCGAGCGCGAGGCGTTCACCCTGCTGAACAGCCCATGGGACCGCTACCTACGTGGCGACAACGAAGCCCTTTCACCGGCTGCCAAACGTGGCGCATTGCTCTTCTACGGCGAATTAGGGTGCGTTGCCTGCCATAGCGGGGCCTTGATGACCGACCAGCAAGCCCACAACATTGCCGTTCCGCAGATTGGCCCGGGGAAGGGTGCCAGTGCCCCCTTCGACTTTGGGCGTGAACTGGTGAGCGGCAATCCCGCCGACCGCTATGCTTTTCGCACCCCTCCTTTGCGCAACGTCGCCGTCACAGCGCCTTACATGCACAATGGCGCATTCCGAACACTGGAAGCCGCTGTCCGACACCATCTCAACCCGGCTAACTCGCTGCGTACGTATACGCCATCAGCGCATCTCCCCGCAGACCTTGCTGCCACTTACCAGGACGATCCGGCCGTGCAAGACGCGCTGCTCGAAACACTCGACCGCAACTTGCACCCTACCACCATCACCGACAGTGAAATGGCCGACCTGCTTGCGTTTCTCCACGCATTGACCGATCCCGCCGTGTACACCCTTGCGCAAGAAGTGCCAACGTGGGTTCCCAGTGGACTTCCCGTAGCCGAAATCGAAGCCCGCGCACCATAAAAAAACGCTCCACATGCAAAAACGCCCCGCATGACGCGAGGCGTTTTTGCTTTCCGTCTGCAGCAATCGCTTAGGATGCTTGGCGAGCGCGGTTGAGCATGTTCATCAGGCGTGATTTACGGCGTGCCGCGTTGTTGGGGTGAATGACCCCTTTGCTGGCCGCCTTATCCAGCGCCTTGTAGGCCTTCCGCACCCACATTTCCGCTTCTTCCAAGTTCCCTTCCTGAATTGCCAAGCGCGCACGCTTGATGAACGAACGGGCATTGCCCTTGAAAAAGCGATTGCGCAAGCGGCGCTTTTCATTCTGGCGAATGCGCTTCTTCGCCGATTTCGTATTAGCCACGCGCCTTCCCTCCTTACTCTCGTCTCTCTTGAACCCCTACTGGGTGAATTGGCATGAATGGCGGCTGCCTATAATACGCATTCTCTTTGGTTTGTCCAATTGACTTTCAGAGATGCTGTTCGTCCCGTGTTCTATCTTCAAACACATACCCCTTCCCTCGCACCGTGTGCAAATAACGTGGCCGGGCGGGGTTGGATTCCAGTTTCTTGCGCAGCCAGCGGATATGGACATAGATCGTGCCATATTTTTTCTTGCGCTCAACCGGATCTTCGTCTGCGGGGTCCACATTGAGGTAGTCCGCGTCCCATTCCCACACGCGATGCGCCAGTTCGGCCAGCGTGAACACACGGCCTTCGTGACGCATGAGCAAATCGAGCAGCATAAACTCTTTGGGGCGCAACCGGTATGTCCCGTGCGGCGTTTCCAAGATGGCAAGGCGTCGCTCGAGACGCACATCACCAACTTCCAGCCAGCGCGTGTCATCGATGGCTTTCTCAATTGCTTCCAGCAAGCGGTCGTTTTCAAAAGGTCGAATGACTTCGTCGGCGACATGAAACTCTTCACGAAATGCCGCCATCTCCGGCTTTTCGGCGGTACTGCCAATCAAAACGAGTGGAACGCGAATTCTGCGATGAACGGCGCGGCACGTTTCGATCATCTCGGCATCAGTGTGCGCTAGATCCACCAGCAACACATCGGGAGAGGCGTACCGTGCCTGGCGCACCAAACGCCGACGATTGCGTTCGGCAACGACTTCGTAGCCAGCCTCGCGCAAGAGCGACGAGAGCGTATCGAGGATGGTTTTTCGAGCTGCCAGAACGAAGACATGGCGTTGTGGCTCGTTTTTTCGAGGGCTCATTTGCGCGCCCCTTCCCCTGGGCTGGTTGCACACATGTGTTCCATGTACGAGTGGTGGCATGTTACGGCGTGGTGCATTCGTCTAAACGTGCTCATGTCGGACGATTTGCAGATACGGCAATGGCAATTGACCCACCTTACACACCTGCTATAATCGCACGCTGGAAAACTCCTGGTGTGGGAGGTTTTTTCTTTTGCGCACCTGTATTGTTGTACCAACATACAATGAAAGCGACAATATCAGAGCCCTCATCGAGGCACTTTTTGCGCTGCCCCTGGACGATATGCACCTCGTCATCGTGGACGATCATTCACCTGATGGAACAGCCGACATCGCTCGCTCGCTTGCCAGCCAATATGATGGGCGTATTCATGTCATTGTGCGGAATGGCAAACAAGGACTTGGTAGTGCCTACAAGATGGGCTTTGCCTATGCACTCTCGCTTGGCGCCGACACCATCGTCCAGATGGACGCTGATTTTTCCCACTCCCCCGACTACATTCCACAGATGGTTGCTCTGCTGGACACGTACGATGTTGTCGTGGGATCGCGCTATGTGAAGGGTGGTCGCGTGGATGAGCGTTGGTCATGGTGGCGATATTTTCTTTCGTGGTGGGCAAACCAAGTCTATACCCGGCTCATCTTGCGCCTGCGCGTCAAAGATATGACCGCGGGTTTCAAAGCCTTCCGTCGCGCCGTGCTCGAGCAGATTGATTTTTCGCGCGTGGTGAGCAATGGCTACATCTTCCAGGTGGAAGTGGCATATTTGTGCGAAAAGCTGGGGTTCCGTGTGCATGAAATTCCCATCTACTTCGAAGACCGCCGTATTGGGCAAAGCAAGCTGAGTATTCCCGTCAAAATCGAAGCCGCCTTGCGTGTGTGGCAAATTCGTTGGCGGCATCGCCACGTTCGCCCAGCTGTTTCTGCGGCGCGCCCCACGTATCCCATCCCGGCACCACACCAAGAACCATGAGGTGGCAAGCTGTGTCGAATCGCCATTGGTCTCATCTTGCTCGCCGGCTGGCACCGGCGTTGTTTTTCTTTTTGCTCCCCCTGGCACTCTTCTGGCAGGTAACGTTCGGGGGTAAAAGTCTGGTCCCTTTCGACAACCTTTATCAATTTGCTCCCTGGCATGCCTACGCCGAAACCATGGGCGTTGATTTTCCTCACAATGAATTGCTGAGCGACCTGTTATTGGAAAATTACGCCTGGAAACGCTACGTCCGTCACTCATTCGAGACACGTCAATTGCCGCTCTGGAACCCCCACATTTTCAGTGGCATGCCCTTCCTGGCCGACGGACAACATAGCATGTTGTACCCGCTTTCGGTGCTTTTTCTCGTCATGCCAGTTTGGGCGGCCTACGGCTGGTTTACCGTGTTGACACTGGCACTCGCCGGGCTGAACATGTACATCTTCCTGCGTGTGCTCGGCTTGCGACGCAGTGCCGCTCTGCTCGGGGGGCTGGTCTTTCAAGGCAGCGCGTTCCTCACCATCAGCGTTGTGTTCCAGATGATTATTGCTGCCGCCACCTGGTTGCCCCTTTTGTTGGCGATGATTCACAAACTCTTTGAGAAAGCCCGCCAGGGCATAACCGACCCCACGGCCTACATCCCGTGGGTCTTCATCGGCAGCATTGCGCTGGGGATCTCGGCGCTCGCGGGGCACCCCGAAATGTTCTACTACAACGTGCTTGTCGGGGCGCTGTACGGCGTCTGGCATCTTGCAGGGCTCTGGTATGACCGCCGCCGCACCAGTCAGCCATGGCGCTTTATGGGAACCGTTGCCACATGGGGAATTGTGCTAGCGGTGATTGGGGCGCTGCTCGGTGCAGCACAGTTGGTACCGCTTTATGAATTGGTGCGTACCAATTTCCGCGAGGGCAGCGCGTCGCTCGCCGAAGTGCGCAGCTGGGCCTATCCGCCACGCCAACTCATCGCCTTCCTGATTCCCGACTTTTGGGGGAACCCCGCACGACACCAGATATTCGACATTGTGGCACGCACCTGGCGTCCCATCATCACCCAAAATGTGATGGGGCAAACGCTCAACTACGTGGCATGGACACAAGGCTTGCCCTCGTGGAAGAACTACGTCGAAGGTGCAGCATACTTGGGCATCTTGCCACTCATCCTGGCCGGAATAGGCGCATGGTGGGGGCGGCGGCAACGGACACCGCTCTTTTTCGCACTGCTCATCGTGATAAGCCTGCTCTTCATCTTTGGCACTCCCCTGTACGCTGTGCTCTACTACGGCCTGCCCGGCTGGAAGCAACTGCATACGCCCTTCCGCTGGGTGTATCCTTACACGTTGGCAGTGAGCGTGCTGGCCGCCTATGGCTGGCATGTGCTCCGCGGTGCCGAAATCAAGCGCTTCCACGCTTTTGTGCAGCGTCTCGGCGGGCTTGTGCTAGGCACAGCCATTGTCGGGCTGGCTGTGCTGGCACTCATGTTCGCTATGCCAACCCCCTTCTTGCAGCTTGCCGAGCGCGTGATGCAAGCCAGCGAACTGACACGCGTGGCCTTTGGCAACGACCCAGCCTTGCTCGTCAGTTATCAATGGCGCAACTTCGCCTGGTTTGGCCTCTTCCTGGCCGGAAGCGGACTGGTGCTGCTGGCAACAGCACGACGCGCCCAACGCGCCCCCCTGCTCGCACTGGCCGTCGTTTTCGCCGACCTCTTCATCGCTGCATGGGGCTTCAACCCGGCCACTTCTCCCGACCTGATACACGTCACGCCACCGGAGATTACCTGGCTCACCGAGCGTTTCCACCCCACCGAGCCGTGGCGTCTGACCACGTTGGATGGCGAGGGGCCACCGGTGTTCATTGCCAACACCCCCTGGTTTTATGGGCTGCATGATGTACGCGGCTACGATTCCATCATCATCAAGCATTATGTCGAGTTCATGGAACAGATCGAAGGGCAAGGGCAACTGCTCTACAATCGCATTTCCCCGCTCTTTTGGGAAGGTTCGCTCGACAGCGCCTTGCTCGACCTGTTGAATGTGCGCTACGTGCTCACGCTGCAAACAGTCGAACGCCCAGGATGGCGGCTGGTGTATGAGGGCGCGGTGCGCATTTATGAAAACGAAGACGTGCTACCACGTGCTTTCGTGTTGCCTGTGTCGCAAGCCAGTGTGCGCCCCCACGACGCCATCATCGCCAATCTGAAATCGCTTGACCCACGCCGTGAAGTCTGGCTGGAAAAGCCCGACGCGCCAGATGCGCCGCCCGCTACCAGTGCGGCCACGTCACGCCGTGAAGCCCTACCCGCGACGATTTTGCGCTACACCGAAAACGAAGTCGAGGTGTTGGTCGAAACGGACGTGCCCGCGATACTTGTGCTGGCCGATACCTGGTTCCCTGGTTGGCGCGCGTTCATCCGCGCCACCGATAGCGACACGGAGCGTGAAGTGCCCATCTGGCGTGCCAACGGGACATTCCGAGCGGTGGAAGTTCCCACTGGTGCGTGGGTCGTGCGCTGGAAGTACAGTCCCAACTCGGTGAAGGTAGGCTTTTTCGGGAGTTTCCTCGGCACGGTGCTCCTCATTCTTGCCGCTGCCTACTGGTTATGGGGGCGTATTTACCAGGAGCAACCCGACGAGCATGCAGTGCGCCGTGTGGCCAAAAACAGCCTGGCTCCCATGGCATTGCAACTGCTCAACAAGGTCGTGGACACGGTTTTTGCCGCCTTTACCGCCCGCATTCTGGGACCTACTGGCCTGGGGGCATACGCATTCGCCATCGCCATCATCTGGTACTTCATCATCTTCTCGAATTTTGGGCTGGGCACACTCCTGACACGTGAAGTCGCCAAAGACCGTACAGCGGCCGATCGCTATCTGGTCAGTACCATTCTGGCGCGTATGTGGTTGTTTGCGCTCGCCGCTCCTGTGCTGTTTGGCATCATCTGGGTATGGGAAACCCAGTTTGGGCTTGACCGCACGACCAGTTGGGCGATTGTCTTGCTGGCTATTGGGCTGATTCCCAGCAACCTGGCAGACGCCTTGACGGCTGTCTTCCGTGCATTCGAGAAGTTCGAAATTCCCGCGCTCATCTCGACCATCACCACCATTTTGAAGGTGAGTATCGGGGCGGGTGCCTTGTTGGCTGGCTACGGGGTCATTGGGCTGGCGGCCACATCCATCATCACCAATCTCATCACGCTGGGTTTGCTGGCCATTCTGCTGGTACGCCATCGCCTGGTTTCGCGCCCACGCCTGACCTTCGATTGGCCATTCCAACGTGCGATGCTAGGGACAGCCTTTCCACTCATGCTGAACGACTTTCTCAGCACGGCGTTTTTCCGCATGGACGTTGCCATTTTGCAGCCGATGAAAGGTGATACCGTAGTCGGCTGGTACAACGTGGGGTACAAATTCATCGACGGGTTGAACATCATTCCCAGTTCCTTTACGCTGGCGGTCTTCCCCGTCATGGCACGGTACGCCGAAGGCGCACGCGACGCCCTGCTGCGCACGACGGTGCTTTCGCTGCGCTGGTTGGTGATGCTCGCCCTACCCATTTGTGTGCTCACGGTACGCTATGCCGACGGCATTATTCTGGCATTTGGTGGGCCCGAGTATCTGCCCCACTCTGCCACAGCACTGCGCCTGTTGATCTGGTTCCTCCCCTTTAGTTTCATCAACTCGGTTGTGCATTACGTGCTCATCGCGGTCAACCAACAGCGCTATCTGACACGTGCCTTTATCATTGGGGTGGGGTTCAACTTCGTAGCAAATATCGTGCTCATTCCACGTTTCTCATACCAAGCCGCTGCCATCAACACGGTGCTCAGCGAGATTGCGTTGCTGCTTCCGTTCTACTTTCTGTTGCGGCAGCACGTCGGCACCATTCCGTGGTGGCACATTTTCCGCGCTCCACTCATTGCATCAGGCGTGATGGCATTGCCTCTCTGGGTAGGGGGATTTCCATTCTACCTTGCCATCCCCCTGGCTGGCATTGCCTACGTAGCAGGGTTGTTCCTCGTCAAAGCCTTTACTCCAGATGATTGGGGCGTATTGATGCGCTTGCTCCCACTTCGTCTAACGCCGTATATAGAACGTCTGCAATCTTTCTCCTAAATGGCTTGCTTCATTCAACGGGCGTTCTATAATCGCCCCGCGAGCAAAGGAGGCGAACATGCGTATCTGGTCGCAACTGGATTTGCCAGCCAAAATCGGGATAGCGACGGCACTGCTTGCCATGGTGCTGAGCCTGTTGGGCATTGCACGCGACCCCGAGATTGCGTTCAATCTGCGCACATTTTTTGTGGCAACAGTGATTGCTGGAAGCACATGGGGATTCATTGCGTGGGGGATTGCTGTCGCCATTGCTGATCTTGGAGAAGAGACGACCAATGACCACGACGCTGGCTGAGTCATCTTCCAAAGCACGTCGTACCTTTCTTCTGTTTGGCGTAGGCGGGTTGCTCATCGGCGCATGCTTTTGCCTGCTGACCTGGTGGCTGAGCGCCCCCACATCGTTGTTGGCATTCCTGGCACCGGAGCGTCTGGGATCGCCCTGGCCCACACGCATTCTGCTGTTTGGCCTGGGGTTGATTGTGGTCAGTGAAATTCCCATGATGCTATGGGTGCTGGTGCGCCTGGCAAAAGAACGCCAAGCCCGCCTCTTCACGCATCTTACGCATGCCACGTACACAGCCTTTCCTGGTGTGTACGCGCTGATGGGTGGCATATTGACCGGGCAACGATGGTGGGCGTGGCCCATGCTCTTTGTGTGCGTGTTTCGCTTCACACTGAGCACACTTGCTGTGCCCCAACACCTTCATACTCCGACAGACATTGAGGCATAACACATGGGACATCTTGGCGCTGTCAAAGGATATTTGCTGGACATGGATGGTGTGCTCTACCGCGGTAACACGGTGCGACCGGGAGCGCGCGAATGGATTGCGTACCTGCACGAGCACGATATTCCATATCTCTGCGTGACAAACAACGCCACACGCACGGCTGCTGAATACGAAGCCAAACTGGCACAGCTCGGTATTCCCATCCCGGCGGAGCGCATTCTAGGCTCAGCCGAAACCACGGCTGCCTGGTTGCAACGCCAGGCCCCCGAATCGACGGTGTACGCCATTGGCACAGAAGGGCTGCACTCGGAGTTGCGACGGCATGGGCTGCATGTGCTCGACAACACCCGCCCGGAAGAGGTGAATGTTGTTGTCGTTGGGCTTGACCCAACACTGACCTACGAAAAGTTGAAGATTGCGACGTTGGCCATCAACACGGGCGCCACCTTCATCGGCACAAACCCCGATGCCACCTACCCCAGCGAAGAAGGGTTGGCACCCGGCTGTGGCGCCATTCTCGCTGCGGTTGAACGTGCCACAGGGCAGCGCCCCATCATCATCGGCAAGCCCGAACCGATTATCTTTCGGGAAGCCCTGCACCGCCTTGGACTGCAACCTGAAGAAGTGGCTATGGTGGGCGACCGCCTGGATACGGATATCGAAGGCGGCCACCGCATGGGAATGACGACCATTCTCATTCTGGGGGGCGTCACCAGCGAAGAAGAATTGGAAATCACTCCCATCCTTCCCGATTACGTCTTCGCTGACCTGGGCGAATTGCTTCGCGCTGTGCAGGAAGGACGAGCATAAGCCCCCCAAGCCAAACACGCTCCCACCTGAAAGTGGGAGCGTGTTCGAGTGTATATGGACGTACTCGCCGACACCCCCTCGAGGCTTTTTACGTCTGCTTCGACGTTTCCGGCATATGCCCTCCAAGGTACGCCGCCCGAATACGGGGATCGGTACGGAGCGTCGCCGCCATTCCTTCGAGCACGATGCGCCCCGTCTCGAGCACATACGCGCGATCGGCTATGTCGAGCGCGACCCGTGCATTTTGTTCGACCAACACGATCGTTACGTCCTGGTCACGAAGTGAGGCGATCACTTGAAAGAGTTCTTTGACGAGCAACGGCGCCAAGCCCAACGATGGCTCATCGAGCAACAATAGACGAGGCTGAGCCATCAAGGCCCGCCCAATTGCCAACATCTGCTGTTCACCACCGCTGAGCGTCCCAGCAAGTTGTGATATGCGTTCTTCGAGACGTGGAAAAAGGCGAAAAACTCGTTGCAAATCCGCATCGAGCTGATGTTTGGGCGTCTTCCGATACCGATGATAGGCGCCAAGCATCAGATTTTCCCAGACAGTCATCGTCGAGAAGAGTTGACGATGCTCAGGGACATGGCTCACCCCCAAACGCACTTTCTCTTCCGGTGGCAGATGGGTCACGTCACGGCCATCGAAGACAATACGCCCCTGCCGAGGTGGATTGAGCCCACTGATGCTATTGAGTAATGTCGATTTTCCGGCACCGTTGGCCCCAATCAGCGCGACGATTTCACCCGTTTCGACGTGCAAAGAGACCTCGTGCAACGCTTCGATGGCCCCATAGCATGTCGTGATCGCCTGAATGTCGAGGATTGGTTGCGCCATATGGTCACTCCTCACCAAGATACGCAGCAATGACTTGGGGATGCTCACGGATAGCAGCAGGCGGCCCCTCTGCAATCGGTGTCCCATATACCAATACCAGAATCTCCTCGGCAATATCCATCACAAGGTCCATATCATGTTCGACCAAAAGGATCGTCGTGCCTTGAGCACGGATCGCGTGGAGCAGGTCGACGAGCGCCACACGCTCTTGATGGTTCAATCCAGATGCAGGTTCGTCGAGCAAGAGCAGTTTTGGAGTTGCGGCCAAGGCACGCGCAATTTCGACCTGACGTTGTAGCCCAAAGGGGAGGGTGATTGCTTCGTGCTGCGCATAGTCCGCCAAGCCAACTTGTTCCAGAATCTGCATGGCTTGTGCTCGCATCGCTGCTTCTTCACGACGAGCCGAGGGCAAACGCAATGCCGATGCAATGAAGCCAGCCTGTGTATGGCGGTGCAACCCCACCATCACTGTTTCGAGTACGCTCATGCCAGGAAAGAGGCGGATTGTTTGAAAGGTACGGGTGATGCCAAGCCGCGCAATCCGAAACGGTTTGAGCCCGACAATAGAGCGGCCTTCGAAGCGAATATCCCCTTCCGTGGGGCGATAGAGACCACTGATCACATTGAACAGCGTCGATTTCCCCGCTCCGTTTGGCCCAATCACAGCCTTGATTTGCCCTGCCTGCACACGCATGCTCACATGGTGGAGTGCCAACAATCCACCAAACGCCATACTGATTCGTTCGACTTCGAGAAGCGATCGACTCACGCCCCCCCTCCCGAGTGGTGAACCGGATGGCGATGCCGAATCGAGGCGATACCATTTGGTAAGAAGATCATGATGAGGATGAGGACCAATCCAAAGACAACGGGTTCGGCCTCGTTGCCGATACCAGCCAGCAAGCGATCACCCTTGGCACGCAACAAGTCTTGGATGAATAGAATGATGCCGACACCAAGGGGCGCTCCCCATATCGAACGCATCCCACCGACGGCTGCCATCACGACGAACCCAAGCGAGCCGAGAAAATGAAACGGTGTCGGAGAGACGGCAGCCTGAAAATGTGCATAGAGGCTCCCTGCTACACTTGCATACACGGCGCTGAGAACAAAGACCCGCAGCTTGTAATCCGCCGTATCGATGCCCACCATCTCCGCTGCAATATCACTCCCATGCAATGCCCGCAAAGCACGCCCAACGCGTGAGTTGGCGATATTGTGTGCCAATGCGAGGGCGCAGAGAGCGATCCCCCATACGAGAAAATAGTAGCGTTCGATGGGCCACAAAACGAATGCACCAATACGGAGACGAGGGATGTCGAAAATACCATCGAACCCACCAGTGAGATTGAGCACCGAGGCGCGAAAACCGATGTTCTCTCGTAAAAGAATGTACACCATGATTCCAAGGCCTAGGGTCGCCATTGCCAGATAATGCCCTTTGAGCCGCAAGATTGGTTTGCCAACAAGATAGGCAAAGAGGGCCGTAAAGGCGGCACCCACGCCAATGAGGAGCCACGGCCACCACCAGGCCGCCGCCACTGCCGAAGGAAAGCCAAAAAGTTCGGCGCGAGTGGTCAGAATCGCCGATGTGTACGCACCAATACCGTAGAAAGCAGCTTGCCCAAGTGAAACTTGACCAGCATATCCCATCAACAGGTTCAATCCAACGACGACGATGGTAAGAATGCCAATACGGGTAAGGGTGTTGAATGTCAAAATGCCCCCGGTCAAGGTCGAAACGGAAAGCCCCAACGGTTGCCACCATTCGAAGAGCCCCAACACCAGAATGACGAGTGTCACCACCACGAACTGCATCAGACTCGATTGCTTCCACATGGGAATGGTTCCTCCGCCTTCGCTTTTGCTTGGCAGATACGACGCTGAGATGTTTGCACCGAGCGGATCATTGGCGCAAGCCTATGGCACAGAGCATGCCCCGCTCCCGCGAAGCGCCAGGGAAAAGCATCCTTGGAAACAAGCGTCGCCAAATAGCATCAGACCTTTTCTACCGTGTGGGGGCGGCCAAACAACCCAGACGGCCGAAACAGCAGAATCCAGATAAGGATAATGAAGCTGAAAATATCTTTGAAGCCAGCACGTGTAACCCCAGCACCAATGTTCTCAATGCTTCCCAACAACAAGCCACCAACAACTGCTGCGCCCGGGTTCGTCATCCCTCCCATGACAGCCGCTACGAAGCCTTTCAATCCCAATGACAAGCCCATATCATACGTTGGACGGGTGGCCGGTGCGAGGACAATCCCGCCTAATGCCCCAAGTGCCGCGGCGAGTGCGAAGGCAAAGAGCGACATGCGACTTGGTGAGATGCCCATCAAACGAGCGGCTGTCCGATTGACAGCACACGCACGAAGCGCACGCCCTAGCATCGTGTGCTCGAAAAACCAATAAAGCAGCACCATACTCACCAGCGTCGTCCCCCAAATCCAAAAGCTCTGCCCTTTGATGATCAAGCCCCCGAGCCGTATCGTAACATCACGTTGGGCCAGCGTCGTAAAGGCCGGCAGGGTATAGGGCTGCGTACCCCATATGATGAGGGCGATCCCTTGAATGACGATGTAGACGCCAACTGTGATGATGATATGTGTAAGAGGCTCAGCATCACGCGCTGGGGCAATGGTCAATCGCTCGATGAGGATACCGACGAGCATCGTGAGGACAATAGCAACCAAGCTCGCCACAAAAAGACGTGCTGCAGGCGGCCAAGCAGCCAGCAGCGCCCAATCATCGATCGTGATCGCCAAGAGTGCGCCGAGCATGGCAAATGCGCCCTGCGCAAAATTGATCACACCAGTGATGTTGTAGATCGTGACGAAACCAAGAGCAATAAGGGCGTAAATCGTTCCGCCTCGTAGACCATCCAACGTCAATTGCACGTATTGTTGCCATCCGAAGTTCTTACGAGCTCCCAAGAGAAGAACGAGACTTGCCGTAAGGATCAGCATCAAGATCACGCGCCAAGACAGGAAAGCCGCAATCCGGTCTTTACGCTTCACCCATTGTTTCATTTTCCATACTCGATGGTCTCTTTTGCGCCGTAATACCAGCCACGCTGGGGCGCCGAATACCAACGCCCCAGCGCGTGTGTGCTTACCAGGCCTCTTTCGGGAAGTACTTGAAGGCACCATTCTCGATCGTCGTTGGTGCGAGCGCCGTATAATCAAGCCCGAGATGGTCGTCTGGTGTGATGTTGAAGACCCCCGTCACACCCGGCCAATCACGGATGTTCGTTTCGATGTAATCACGTATCGCGGCACGGCGATCGGACAGCGACATACCATCTTCTAGACTTCCAAGTGCCTCGACAGCCCACCGCAAGGCATCGTGCGCATACCCACCAAAGGCATTGGGGGCTTCGCCTGTGAAGGCAGTATAGGCCTCGATATACGAGAGAATCACCGGACGCTCGGGCATATCTTCCGGCAGTTGTTCAGCGACGACGATTTTACTACAAGGCGCAAATGTTCCCTCGACGGCTTCTGGCGCGAGATCGATGAACGTCTGATTACAGACACCATGCCCCTGCAACACGAGCATATCCGGCATGGCATCCTTGATGGCCTGTTGGACGAGTGAGGCCCCTGGTGGAATGGAACCAATCACAACGGCTTCACAGCCTGCGCCCTGCACCGAGACAACCTGCGGGAATTCCGTATCGGAACGTTCGAACGTATCGGCATAGACGATCTCGATCCCAACATTCTCGAAAGCAGCCGTGCCCTGCTTCAGCGTATCCTGCCCGAAGCCACTGTTTTCATAGAGATAACAAACCTTCGTCACACCTTTGGCTTGCAAATACTCTGCCTGCCATTTCGCGCTATGCCCATTCGTCTGTGGCGTCTTGAAGATCCAAGCGCGTGTTGCACCAGTTTCGGGATCGACGATGATCGAATTTGCTGCCGCCATCGAGATCATTGGAACTTTGGCTTCCGTGGCGAGCGGGACCATCGCGAGCGAGTTTCCGCTCAGCGTTCCCGCAACGAGAACATCGACTTGCTCTTCATCGATGAGACGGCTGGCAGCCGCGGCAGCCTTGTCTGGGTTCGATTCGCTGTCCAAGATGATGATTTCCACCGGATGTTTCACCCCATCGGGCCCTTCGATACCACCAGCCGCTTCCAATTCGGCGGCAATCATTTCAGCAGTATTGCGTTCTGGCACACCGAGGCTCGCCCCCGGTCCCGTAATAGCGGCAACGAAACCAATCTTGTAAGGGGTACCCGCCTGTGATTCACTACTGCCGCTTGAACCTTGAGGGGCTTCTTGCGCTGGTTGCGGCGTAGCTGTCGGGGCAGGCGGCTCTTGCTCTTGCGTATCGCCACCCCCACCACACGCAGCCACGAACAAGACAACCAACATCAACAGTGAGGACAAGAGCAGTTGACGTATATGGCGCATCTTTCTCCTCCTTATGGTAAGTTGCGCAACATACCGTACGACCCGATACGGTGAACACCCTCCCTCATAGCCAACATTCATTTCAGCACACGGTTGTCGATGACACGGCGCAACTTGCCTCCTTCACTCCTCGGCGCCTTCCCGGGTGGTAGCAGCCGCACACCCACATTCAAGCCCAAGGCCTCACGCAAGGTTGTCTTGACGCGCTCTTCGAGCATACGCAAATCATCGACAACTTCGACTGGATGGCGTTGGAACAACTCTTGACCGACACGCGAGAAAAAGGCTTCACTCACTTCGACATGTACTTCCATCTCATCCAAATGTTGCTTGCGATCGAGAACGATGACATAGTGTGGCGTCAGATGCTCGACGGTCAGCAAAGCGGCCTCGACTTGGGAAGGGAAGACATTGACCCCACGGACAATCAGCATATCGTCCACACGTCCCACGACACGGCTCATCCGCGCATGTGTACGCCCACACACACACGGCTCATACGTGATCGAACAGAGATCACCCGTGCGATAGCGAATCAGTGGCAATGCTTGTTTCGTCAAGGTCGTGAATACCAATTCACCCACTTCACCCTCCGGCAACGGCGTCCCCGTCTCCGGATCGATGACTTCGGGCAAGAAGTGATCTTCCATGATATGCATGCCATTTTTGGCTTCGACACACTCATTCGAGACACCAGGTCCAATGATCTCGCTGAGCCCATAGATATTGACTGCATCGACATGGAGTTTGCGTTCCAATTCGCGGCGCATCTCGTCCGTCCATGGCTCCGCTCCCAAGATGAAGACACGCACATTCAATTCCGCCGGATCGATCCCCTCGTCAAGCAATCGGTCGGCCAATGTCAGAGCATAGGACGGCGTACAAGCCATCACGTCGGGCTTGAAATCACGCAGAATCATAATCTGCCGCGCCGTGTTCCCCCCCGAGACTGGAATGACTGTCAATCCCATTTTTTCAGCACCGTAGTGCATCCCCAAGCCACCCGTAAACAGCCCATACCCATACGCATTCTGGAACATATCTCCCGGCTTCGCCCCACTCAGTGCAAGACTACGCGCACAAACTTCCGCCCAGACCTCCAAATCATCACGAGTATACCCCACGACCGTTGGCTTCCCCGTCGTCCCCGATGAAGCATGAATGCGGATGACCTCTTTCATCGGAACGGCAAAGAGCCCAAAAGGATAATGATCACGCAAATCACTCTTTTTGGTAAAAGGCAAACGTGGCAAATCTCGAATGTCTTTGATATCCGTGGGCGAGATCCCCATTGCATCGAATGTCTGACGATAGAAAGGAACTCGCTCATAGACGTAGGCAACGATCTTGCGCAAACGTTCGCTTTGGAGGGCTTGCAACTCGTCACGGGGCATCGTTTCGATGGGCTCATTCCATATCATTGCACACTCCTTTTTCATTCTGTTGCTTGGAGAGAATTGGGCTC
This sequence comes from Ardenticatena sp., assembly GCA_015487975.1. GTDB lineage: Bacteria > Chloroflexota > Anaerolineae > Ardenticatenales > Ardenticatenaceae > Ardenticatena. The sequence goes on along the minus strand of WFOS01000006.1, from coordinate 1,082 downwards.
GACGGGAGAAACTGGAAAAGAGCGCACCAAACTGATGATGGGATAGCCTACCAAAAAATAATCTTCCTGTCAAACGTTTGTTAGCAACTTTATTTTTTCGCACTTGTTCGTTCTTGCAGAGACTTTTGGCAGCCCTGGAATACACGCCCCCGCATCCTTGCAAATCGAGATCGCCCCCCACCCTCTCTCTCCACAAACGAAAACAGACCGCCGAACAGAAAAAGCATCCCCGACGCACTACAGCCATATCCACCGATGGGTATCCGCTGCACAGTGTTTCTGGTGATGACCCAGATCTCTGCAAACAAGCGAAAGGGCACTGCTCCGTATCAAAAGTAGCACAAGTGGGCTGGTATCCCCGGAGCGCAACCAGGTGCTCTCTCTGGTTGTCGTGAACAACCTGGAAGACGATGAGAAGGAAGACCACCTGTTTGGCCTCCTGACCAATCGGGACGTGGTGCGGCTGGAGCAGGCGCAGTCGGTCTATCAGGATTGGCGTCTGCGCCACCGCATCGAGGACGGCTCTCGTTTCGTGCAGGAATTGGTGGTCCGATTCGTCGCAACGGCCTCTACCGCTTGCTCTGGGGACTGGGGCACCTCTGGCTTGCCTTTTCCACTCTCCACCTGTTGTCTTCCCCCCCACCAAGTTTTGGGTCATCACCAGAAAAAATAGTCTTGTTTCTGTCGGAGAACGGGGATCGATGATCACACAACAGTGAGTCAAACAGGTCGTGGGTCTCTGTCATCCTGGAAGGAGAAGGAAAGGGGAACATCGGGCTGTTGGCGCATCTCGGCCAGCGCCTTCACGTCGTCCCCGGCGACGAGAGCTTGAGGTGTCTCGCCGCCATTGGGTGTGGCCACAGCACGCACCAGGCCGCGCTCCACGGCGTCTTCGATGTCGTAGCGGGTGGCAGCTTCGGAAAGGGAAAAGACGTTCAACGTCGAGCATCGCCCCCCGACCTTCGACGTGCTTCAACGCGCCCGGAGGGATTCGAACCCCCGACCTACGGATTCGAAGTCCGTTGCTCTCTCCTCTGAGCTACGGGCGCAGAGCGCGGCGGATTGTAGCACAAGAGCACGTT
>WFOS01000005.1 GCA_015487975.1 Ardenticatena sp. | reverse complement strand
GCCCCAGTGTGCTGAAAGCCCCCCAGAGCAGCAAGAGGGGAAAAAAAGGGGCTCGCCGCTGCCCTGCGAGCAGATGGCCTAACGGCCGTCTGGATTGATGAGGTGCGCGTGGGCTTGTATGGTCAGGTCGACGTGTCTGGGCGCCGCATGGGGTGAAAGTGAGTCAGTCAGGGCATATCGCAGGTGTGGTATGGGTATGGTGCCCGAGGAGACCGCGCCAAGGTCGTTCGAGCGCTGAGCATCGTGTTGGTTCAGCAGCCCCCCCTCGCCGGAACCGAATCCTGTGGAGCAGGTCTTTCAAGAGAGACGTCGTCGCGTCGAAGGGCGAGGCTATCCAGACCTTGCAGCGCAGAAGCGCGTTGTCGTTGTCGAAGCCGTCTTGGAAGGTTTGGCTGCTCATCCAGAGCACATGCGACGATTGGCGCATTGGTCCTGGATGTCCGAACCAGTTCGAACGCTCTCTTGGAACATGGTTTTACCATGAGCCATTGGTATTCTCTACCCAATCAACTTCCTCCTTCAAAAAGACATTGGCACACTGTAACGTATACCAACATATCGGCGCATCGAAGATGCCTGGGGACGTCCTTCTCCTCACACGAGGCACGAAGCACATAGCGACGAGAGCGCGATCTCACCCCTTTGCCCGGCGGCTATGTTGGGCGTCGCGTGAACAGCGAAGGTGCGACGCATCTCCCAGATGCGTCGCACCTGCCGTGGTCCAGCCCCTTCCAGCGCGCTATGGCGACCAAAGCGCCGACCGCTGGCTCACTCCCGAGCCCTTGTCACCCGAGCCATGCTGCTTTCGTTGCATCGGTACACCTTCGTCTACGCCACTCCGTCAAATGGGTGGATGCGTATGGATGGTAAGCCTGCGAGGAGCGCTCAGCATGGGGGCTGAGCGGTAAACAGGCGTGCCTGTTCGGGCAGGTGTAGAAGAATCGCACGACGAGATCGTACACGAAGGCGTAGCGCCATGCCCCAGCCGCAACAATGCCGATAGGCATGATGCGCAAGCGGCGTTGGGCTTCTGTGCGCGCACGGTCGAAGGGGCTGCCTGTGGCATATTTGCCCACTGCTGCCCGTAGCGCGATTGTGCGTGGCGCTGTGTGTCGAAATGTGTTCCACCAGTGCACGGGCTTCGCGCGACAATAGGCCGCGAAGGTGCGACGCATCTCCCAGATGCGTCGCACCTGCCGTGGTCCAGCCCCTTCTAGCGCGCTATGACGATCCAAGCGCCGGCCTCTGGCTCACTCCCGAGCCCTTGTCACCCGAGCCATGCTGCTTTCGTTGCATCGGTATACCTTCGTCTACGCCAACTCCGTCAAATGGGTGGATGCGTATGGATGGCAAGCTTGCGAGGAGTGCTCAGCCCCAGAATACCACACCAAAGCGAGTGAACTCAAAAACAAAGCACTGCACCTTCAAGAAGCCGTCTGCCGAGGCGAGATCGAACCGGTAGAAGCCTGTGCTCAACTGCTGGAGTATGCCGACACGCTGTTCAACGAAGACCCGCAAGGTGTGATGTGGGGCGTGACCAATATGCTCTTAGGGGTGAACCCGAATGAAACGGAAATCTGGAAGTTGAGTCTGGCTGGTCGTTACGGAATCGATAAGGTGCAGAGAGCCTGAAACAGCTATACAAAGAAGAGATCGGCCGAGGGCATATCGCAGGTGTGGTATGGGTATGGTGCCCGAGGAGACCGCGCCAAGGTCGTTCGAGCGCTGAGCATCGTGTTGGTTCAGCAGCCCCCCCCTCGCCGGAACCGAATCCTGTGGAGCAGGTCTTTCAAGAGAGACGTCGTCGCGTCGAAGGGCGGGTCTATCCAGACCTCGCGGCGAAGAAGCGCATTGTCGAAGCCGTCTTGGAAGGTTTGGCTGCTCATCCGGAGCACATGCGACGATTGGCGCATTGGTCCTGAATGTCCGAACCAGTTCGAACGCTCTCTTGGAACACGGTTTTACCATGAGCCATTGGTATTAGACACATCCTCTGCTTGGTCATCGCAAAGCACCCCTCGACGCTTCATCCGGCCCACACTGTGGCTTTTACGCCCACTCATTTGCCCTCAGGAATTCTTCCACCGTGTTGAAGGCGTTGAAGAAAAGGGGCGTCCCTGCGAAGGAAAGAGGCGATACCGGCCCAATGGTCATGAAAGAATACTCCCGTGACGCCATGTCGAAGGCAGAGTGAGGATCCCGGAACAACCGATAGAGGTCCAGCGCCTTGCTTCGCCCACCCACCAACTCGCTCAACGCCCGGAACTCCTGCCCCATTCCCAGGCCGAAGCCGAAGAAGAAAATACGTAACTGTTCCACAATCCCCCGGTGCAGGCTGGAGAGGGTCTGGCTGATGAACATCCAGCCCACGCCGTACTTTCGGGTCGTGCGTGCAGCGTCGATGAGCAACCCACGAATGGCTTTCTTCTCTTGGTTGTCCGGATCTTCTCGAGGCGCCAGCCGATGGGCCTCATCCATCAGAATCAGCGTATTGAGGCTGCGGCTCTCTTTGTACGCCGTCTCGGCCGCGCTTCGGATCCCTTCCAGCAGCCGCTTTACTACGAGGGCTTGGATGGTCTCGTTCCAAAGCATCGTAGGTTGATCCTCGGTATCGGTGTTGCCTCCGAACAAGGGTAAAGAGGAAATAGCACCTGTGCCTCCCCTTGCTTGCTCCTCAGAGAGGTCTATGACCATCAGCGGTCGCGCGTTCTTCTGTGGCACCAGTAACTGATAGAGCAGGGAATCCACCTTCTGGGCTCCCTGTCGGTTCTCGCGGAACAACCAGGTGACGGGCTTCCAATAGGCGGCATAGAACTGGTCGGGGTTGGCTTCCTCATACATCGACTGGAACCGTGCCCGAGAGCTCTCCGAGCGATAAAACACCTTCTGGACCCGTTCTTCCCCCAGAAGTTGCCAGGCCTTGTCGAAAGCATCACGAGTGTGCAGATCCCGCAAACGCACCCTGGCTCGCCTGAGCCGATCAGCCAGCGTCTGACACGCCAACTCGCGGTTCTCCCCTTTGGGCATGCTCAGTTGCTCGAAGAAGGGAGATTCGTAGAGGATCTGAGCGAACAACTCCCACCTGTCCAATACCAGATCCCGCACGCTGAGAACCCGGGTAGGTTTGCCTAACCGGTTGAGCACGTTGTTCATCGGTAGACGAAACTCCCCCGTGGGCTCCCCGCGCAGATCCTTTGCGAACTCCCCCTGAGGGTCTAGTACCAGCAAGGCCATCTGCGGGTATCGGGCATAGGCTAGAAGGATCATCTTCGCCAACACCGATTTTCCAGACCCGGTTTTGCCAAAGATGCCCAGATGGTATGCCTCGCCAGCGCCGTCCGGGCCGTGGCCGAAGTGCTTGAACCAAAGGGGTAACTTGGGTGTGGAGCCGTATACCCGCCCCAGGTAGAACAGTTGGTCTCGGTAGGGGGCCAGCAGGGTGGTCAAAACATGGTCATCCACCAGGCAGATGGGCGTGCCAGTGGCAGGGACGGTGCCCAGGATGCTGGGGCGGTAGTTGCCGCCGTCACGGGCGAAGACGGCGCTGACTGTCATTTCTCCCTGGTGGGTGTCCTGTCGCTCGCTCACTGCGTCCACCCGTCCTCGCTGGCGGATGAGGCTACGCATTGTCGGGTCCTCGTGCCACACGTTGCGCAACTTCACCTCGGTGATCTGCCCCAGGGCATAGTGGCTCTTTCCGTCCTGCTGGAATCGGAAGAGCCCGAACTCTCCCACCAGTTTTTTGTCAACTGCGCTGGCCAAGATATCCAGCGCCAACTCTGAGGTCGAAGAGGGCGACCCTACAACGCCGATGCGTTCGGCCTCGTCGATCAACTGGTCGATGTCCACCGTTTGTTCCAACATAGCATCCTCTCCAAAGATGTGATCTATCGGCCGCTTTCTGTGCGGTAACTGTGTAGGTTCAGGAACACGTCGCCAATGTTCCCACTGTACGTCTCCGCCAATCGTTGGCTGGTCACCTGCCGTAGGGTAGGCACCGCCCGACCCAGGTGCTTCACCATCCGATCGGCCAGATAGAGCGGATAGGGCTCCAACATTCCCGGCGCGCTGCATTGAAAGTGCAACGCCTGGATCACGGTGGCCATCCGAGCCGGATTTTCTGCCACGGCGCGACTCATTTCCAGGCGCAAAGCCGGTAACCAGACGCGCGGGCGGTGGTAGGCGACCCGTACTTCCCCTAGCAGGTTGATGATCTCATCCTGTAGGGCCTCTGCTTGCCCGCGAACATCCTCCGAAAGGAGATCCAGATTGATGTGCCAGGGCTGTCTGGGCGGGGCCAGTCGCCGGGGCTCGGTGAACTCCCCTGCCTCCAGAAGGTTCGTGAGCACTGCCCGGTCGTCCATCCCCTTGGGCCAATTGAATTGCTCTCCGATTTCCCGGCGGACCGAGTACTTAGGTATCGCCACCCAGGCCTTGTCGGTGCGGCGAGCCTGAAGGACCGTCCGGTAAGCCTCCAGGTAGCCCAGGATCTCATCGCGCAGGTAGGCGGCAAGTCGAAGGTCGGGCGCCTGAAGTGCCCGGTTGAGTGCCTGGTTGAAGTAGATGAGGGGTGTGGTCAGAGAGCCATCCAGAAAGACCACGTCGTGAGGCGCTTGGCTCGCCAGTTCCAGTTCCATTCCCATCATCACTGCTCGGGCCAACGTGCTCGTTTCCTCCTCGTGGGCCTCGGTGTCCACATAGACGCGGTGGCGTGGCTCCGGCCAAAAGCGGGTCTCCGAAGGGGGAGTGAGACCCTCCACGGCAACGGTGGCAGCCACTACCAGGTCTGTCGCCACCAACCGCTCCAGGGCGTAAGCGCCGTCCACCCCACAGGTGGTGGGCACGGAGACAGCGGGCAGTTCCCCTTCCCGACGGAGGATACCGCTTTCTTCCAACGTCTGGCGGCGCTGGTGCCGCTCAGCCCGCAACCGCTCAAAATCGCTCTGCATTCGCTGGCTCAGTGGCTCTGTCCGGCCTAACATCTCTTCGACCAGCGCAGCAGGCAGTTCGGCAAAAGGACGTTCGCTTTCACCGTTCATCGCGATGCCCTCCGGTTGTTTCGTGAAAAGGTGCAGCCTCAGCATCCTCATCTACGATCAGGCTCTTGAGCAACTGCTCGGCCTCCCACTCATACCAACCATCCACTCGCCCCGCTCGGGGAAGGAGCCACCGTGTTCGCCAATAGTCGGCGAGGTCGACAAAGGGGAAATCTTTCTCCACCGGCTCGTCCGTTCTTCCCTCCATATAATCGTCCAAGTTGTAGATCAAGGGGAAGAGAAACGCTTCCCGTCGGACCGTGTGCTTCAGAAACGCACCGGAGAGCCCCAGCCGCTCCAGGGCTCGGACGCAAGTCTGCCATTTGATGCGGGGACCAACTTTATACCCTCCTCGCGTACTAATTCCCCGAGCCTCCAAGTATTCCCGGAAGAGAGGATAGAGAGGCTCCAGGTGGAAGGCGCCGTAGCCTTCCGTGTAGCCAATAGAGATGGCAATCGGCTCGCCATTGTATTTGAGACGGTTGTACAGGCTGCTCCGGCCAAAGGCACTGGTGGTGGTGAGGGCAACCAAATGGGCCGGCAGAATTCGCCCCTCAATCTCGGTGCGTCGGCCTTCATACTTTCGGCGGTAGGCTTCGCGAACTTCATTCGAAGCTGCAGCCAAAGCGACCAGTTTTCCTCCTAGTAAATGGCTGTATGGAGGAAGTGCGCCCAGCGTGTGGATGTCCATCGTCTGGTTGACCAGATCTGTCTTTCGTCCCGGCGGATATTGAAAGCGTTTATCGCGCGGAGGAAACGAGAGAGGTGGCGATTGAAGAGATAGGACGCCGATCAAGTAAGGTTGGCCCTCTGGATTCCGGTTGCCTTCGTCTAAAATCAGGAAACGAAGCCGACGCCCATATCCTTTGGAGTAAGGAAGGGACCACGTGAGACGGGCTAGGCGGAAGAGATCATGCTGCCACAGGGCGGTAACTTCCACCAAAATAGGGCGGATAGCTTCTGGGTCCACGTCTCGGCCATCGGCAAAGCAGGATCGAAGGCGTACCCACCGGCTGCGTATCCACACTTGCTGTCTGCGCAGAATCAAGCGACGAGTGGAATCATGCAAGCGGCGCACGCGCTCTTTTTCTCCATTCCCCTCGAAGATCAGCTCTCCGGTATCTGGACTCACCTTGAAACCCAAACTGTGTAGATGGGCTAACACTCGTTCTCGTAATTCTTCTTCGCTCATATCTATCGACATAACAGTATGCATATTAGTGACAGGCGACGCCCGTCCGCTGCGCGCGTGTGTTAAGCAGGCGTATGGTTGACGTTGCTGGGAACAAGTGGCTGATACAGACCGCTCCCGCACCCAGTGAGAGATTTCCTCGCTCCTTGCAATACCCTCGTGCCCGCCGCCTGTTCCTTGGACTCGTTGACAAAGCCGAAGGGAATACCTTGTGTTGGCAAGCGTACCTCTCGACCATCAGGAGGTGGGATGGCAGCATTTGTTGTTGTGCGTTCGCGGGCTGTTCATGGGTAGCCCAACGATCGATGATACGGCATCCGCAATCCACCACTTCTGGTTTGACGTTTGCGGAATGACTTCGCATACTCCTTCGAATGACGAACACAACGTTGCTCTTGACGACAAAGTGTCTAAATACTCAAATTTTATCCAAGTAACCATTCGTGTCAAATGCAGCGCGGTTACTTGTCCTATGCAACGCTCGTCCAGGCGCTGTGATATGCTTTGATAGCGGCTCTTGCTTTCCTATCGGGAGGCGTCGAGCGACGCGTTGGTTGGTCACCGGCTTGCAGCATTTGGGGGGGAGAGTATAGCCTTTCCTAACCTGCGACGGTAAAGGAGCTTCCGCACGCCTACATGTGCGCGTCAAGGTGATTAGCAGACGCTCAGAGCAATCCAGCGAGACGACAAAGGAGGCAGCATGGTACCACAACGGCCAATTCGTGTGTTGTTCGTCTGCATGGGGAACATTTGCCGCTCGCCAATGGCAGAAGCCATTTTGCGGCACAAGGTCGCCCAATTGGGGCTAGATGATGTTATCGAAGTGGATTCGGCGGGGACGGGTTCGTGGCATGTGGGAGAACGCCCCCACCGTGGGACCATTCGTGAATTGCAGCGGCGGGGTGTATCTGTGCCCGACCATCGCGCACGTACCATCACAGCTGAGGATATGCGCACGTTCGATTACATTCTCACCATGGATGTGGATAACCTGAACGCTGTGCGAGCCCTTGCGCGGCGCACGGGAGCGGCTGTGGAACCGCGCCCGATTCTTGAATTTTTGGACGACCCCAATGCCCCCATGGAAGTTCCTGACCCCTACTACGAGCGCAATTTCGATAAAGTGTATGACTTGCTCGACAAGGCGATTGATGGATTTCTCGCAACCATCATTCGCACACATCGTCTAACGCCCCGTCGAACATCGAGATAGGGTGACGGTATCGCCAACGTTCTGTTTGGGCGGACAAGCGACACGATTCCGGCGCTTGAGTCGCGTCAAGGAGAGAACCAGGTGGCAGGGTGCCTTGCTACCTGGTTCTTTGCGTGCCGTCATCCGCTGGTGTGTTGAAGCACTCTCGATCGTTTGCCCGCGTGCAACCAGTGCTGCATACAGCGCCGTTGTTTCGGGTAGAGGCGCACTCCTCGGTTCTTGTTTCAAGTGCCAGTTGCAGACGTACCAATCGCTCAGCAGCACACACTGAAGCGTGGAGTGCTCATGTGGGCCGTTCGTCATCAAGACGGAGCGAAACGCCTCGCCACATGACACCAGAAACGAGATGAAACGAGCACGTACAAGGCGAGAGAATTTTGTTAAGGTCGAGTATGGACTGCTGAGGAGAAGGTGGCAGGTCGTTGTCGGTGCTTTGGGGGTATTGAAAAATTTTTTAAGATATGGTTGAATTTTCAAAAGAGGTGGAGCTCATTGACTGACAAAACTTGAAGAGGTAGCAGTCAATGAGAGAGCGGAGGATTCGCTGATGCCTATTCGACGGTCGTTCGTACTGACTGCTCTGGTTGGTGTATTCGTTCTCCTTTTCGGCCTACACATGTCCGGCGCGCAGCTAGTACGCGGTCAAGCGACGTTCAATTATGCCGAAGCTTTGCAAAAGGCCATCTGGTTCTACGAGGCGCAACAGTCTGGTCCCCTTCCTGAGTGGAACCGCGTCTCGTGGCGCGGCCCGTCGGGTTTGCAGGATGGCGTCGATAACGGCGTCGATCTGACCGGTGGCTGGTATGATGCTGGTGACCATGTCAAGTTTGGCTTCCCCATGGCCAGCTCGGCAACTATGCTGGCGTGGGGCGCAGTGGAATACCCCGAAGCGTACCAGCAAGTGGGGCAATGGGAACACTTGTTGAACAACTTGCGCTTTGTCAACGATTACTTCATCGCAGCCCATACCGCGCCACATGAATTGTGGGGACAGGTGGGCAAAGGCTCGGTAGACCACGCATGGTGGGGACCAGCCGAGGTCATGCAGATGGCTCGCCCTTCGTACAAAATTGATGAATCGTGCCCTGGTTCCGACCTCGCTGGTGAAACCGCAGCGGCGATGGCAGCAGCTTCGATTGTCTTCCGCCAAAGCGACCCTGCGTATGCCGATACGCTACTGACGCACGCGGAGCAGCTGTATGAGTTTGCCGACAATTACCGCGGTGTCTACAGCGACTGCATTACCGACGCAGCAGCGTTCTACCGCTCGTGGAGCGGCTACTGGGACGAACTCGTCTGGGGCGCCATCTGGCTTTACAAAGCCACTGGCAATCCGGCATATTTGCAGAAAGCCGAAACATACTACGCTTACCTTTCGAACGAGGGGCAAACTCCCTACAAGTCGTACAAGTGGTCGCACAACTGGGATGATAAAACCTACGGTAGTTATGTGCTGTTGGCGAAGGAAACCAGCAAAACGGTGTACATGGAAGATGCACAACGCTGGCTGGACTACTGGACAGTTGGCTTCGATGGCGAGCGTGTGCGCTACACACCCGGCGGCCTGGCCTGGCTTGACCAGTGGGGTGTGTTGCGCTACGCGGCGAACACTTCGTTCGTTGCCTTCGTGTATAGCGACTGGCTGAAAGCCAACGGGCAAACAACGCTGGCAACACGCTATCACGATTTCGCTGTGCGCCAGATCAACTACATTCTGGGCGACAACCCGCGCGGGTGCAGTTATGTCGTTGGTTTTGGGGATTGTCCGCCGCGTAATCCGCACCACCGTACCGCGCATGGATCCTGGGCCAACAGTCTCATGACCCCGGCCATAAGCCGCCACATTCTCTATGGTGCGCTTGTGGGTGGCCCCGACCTGAGCGACAGCTACACCGACGACCGCAGTGATTACGTCTCGAACGAAGTCGCTACCGACTACAACGCAGCCTTTGTAGGGGCATTGGCACGTATGACACTTGAATTTGGCGGCACCCCCGACCCCAACTTCCCGGTACCCGAAACGCCAGATGGTGATGAAATCTATATCGAAGCCTCGGTCAATGCCGAAGGAACCAATTTCACCGAAGTACGCGCCTACGTTGTGAACAAATCGGCCTGGCCAGCACGCATGGGCGACAAGCTCTCATTCCACTACTACTTTACGCTCGAACCGGGGGTGAGCCCGTCCGATATCTCGGTGAGTTCAGCATACAACCAGTGCGGCACGGTTACCGGTCCGCACTACTATGCCGGCGACATCTACTACATCGAAGTGGACTGCACCGGCACGAAAATTTACCCTGGTGGCCAATCACACTATCGCAAAGAAATTCAATTCCGCATTCTGAGCGCTGGTGCATGGGATACCTCGAACGATTGGTCCTATGAAGGCTTGTCGCAGGTCAGCGATGCGCCCGCCAAGACCAACCGTATCACACTTTATGACAATGGAGTGTTGATTTGGGGTATCGAGCCTGGCAGCACGCCACCACCAGCAACGCCGACACCGCCACCGGTGCTACCAACGCCCACACCAGTGAGCAGAGCACCACAATCTTTCTTGCCACTCATCTTTCGCTTGCCGCCATCTGCGACGCCCACACCTACCCCGCCTGCTGGCAGCGCTGCTTGCCGTGTGGACTATGTGGTGCGCAACGAGTGGCCTGGTGGCGCGACTGTGGATGTCACCATCACGAATACCGGCAGCAGCGCCATCGACGGCTGGACGCTCGAATGGACGTTCGCCGGCAACCAGCAGATTGCGCACTTATGGAACGGTTCGTACACGCAAACAGGCGCACACGTGACGGTGACCAACGCTGCCTGGAACGGCACGATTGCGCCGGCTGGCTCGGTGACGTTCGGCTTCAACCTCGATTGGAGCGGCAGTAACCCGACGCCAACTGGCTTCACGCTCAATGGGCAGCCGTGCTCGTAAGCGTGTCGTACCAGCAACAAGAGAAAGGAGACGCGGCTTCGCGCTGCGTCTCTTTGTGTGGGCACCTTTCGATGGGGGTGGCATCTCCATGCCATTGCACGGCAGTTCCCTTGATGGTGCTTCTTTGCAAAACGGCAGTGTGTTTTACAAAACCGATAGCACACATACAATAGCCCCAACCCACACAACGATGTGCTAGGCCACACACGTGGCCTCTTTCATTACATACCCAACCAAACGAGACCAAGCAACAACTGGCGGAGGATTGCGTGTTACGGACACACCTGGCAGGAAAACTACGAGCAAGCCATGCCGACCAACACGTGGTGCTGGCGGGCTGGGTTCACCGCCGCCGCGACCACGGTGGGCTTATTTTTGTGGACTTGCGCGATCGTGAAGGGATCGTCCAGATTGTCTTCGACCCCAAACGCTCGGGCGATGCGTTCAACATTGCTGAGAGCCTACGCCATGAAGACGTGGTTCAGATCGAAGGCACTGTGGCTTTGCGCCCTGCTGAAATGGTCAACCCCAACCTCGCAACGGGCGAAGTCGAAGTCTATGCCACGCGCCTTACGGTGCTCAACCGTGCCAAAACGCCCCCCTTCGTCATTCGCGACGATATCAATGTCGGCGAAGAGTTGCGCTTGCGCTACCGCTACCTCGATTTGCGCCGCCCACGCATGCAGCGCAACTTGCACATTCGCCACCGTACCATCAAATTCATTCGCGACTGGCTCGATGCGCGGGGCTTCTGGGAAATCGAAACACCCATCCTCATCAAAAGCACACCCGAAGGCGCACGCGACTTCCTCGTACCGAGTCGTCTGCAACCAGGGAAGTTCTATGCGTTGCCGCAGTCCCCGCAGCAGTTGAAACAGATGCTGATGGTCAGCGGCATCGATCGCTACTTCCAGATTGCCCGCTGCTTCCGCGACGAAGACTTGCGCGGCGACCGTCAGCCTGAATTTACCCAGCTCGACCTGGAAATGGCATTCGTGGAAGCCGAAGATGTCATTGCGCTCAACGAAGCCCTGATGACGAATCTGGTGCAAACCGTTACGCCGCACAAGCGCATCACGCAGACCCCCTTCCCGCGCCTCACCTACGCCGAGGCGATGGAGCGCTACGGTTCCGACAAACCCGACCTGCGCTTTGGCATGGAACTGGTGGATGTGGCCGATGTATGGGCGCAAACCGACTTCCGCGCTTTCAAGAGCGTGATCGAAAGCGGCGGGCGTGTCAAAGCCATTGTGGCACCCGGGCTGGCTACATACAGTCGGAAGAAAATCAGCGAACTGGAAGAACTGGCGAAAGGCTGGGGGGCCAAAGGCCTCGCCTGGGTCAAGGTGGAAGAAGGCGGCAAACTCTCAGGTGGCGTGGCACGCTTCCTCGAATCTGTGCGGGGTGCCTTCCTGGAAACCACAGGAGCACAGACGGGCGACCTTGTGCTCATGGTGGCCGATACTGCCGATGTGGTGCATGAAGTGCTGGGACGCCTGCGCCTCGAATTGGGTGATCGCCTTGGCTTGCGCCACAAGGACGAACTCGCCTTCGTCTGGATTGTGGATTTCCCGCTGGTGGAATGGAACGAGGACGAAGGGCGTTGGGATGCCGTCCATCACCCCTTCACCTCGCCTAAACCCGAGGACATCCCGTTGTTGGATACCGACCCAGGCAAGGTACGTGCCCAGGCATACGACCTGGCAGGCAACGGGTGGGAACTGGCAGGTGGTTCCATTCGTATCCATCGCCGCGACGTGCAGGCCAAAATGTTCCAACTGCTCAACATCGACGAAGCCACCGCCCAGGAACGCTTTGGCCACATGCTCGAAGCCTTCGAGTACGGCGCACCACCGCACGGCGGTATTGCTTGGGGCATCGACCGCGTTGTCATGGTGCTGGCCGACGAACCCAACATCCGCGAAGTCATCGCCTTCCCAAAGACGGCCAGCGGTGCCGATTTGATGACAGGTGCGCCCAGCGAAGTGGATCCCAAACAGCTGGAAGAATTGCATTTGAAGATCGTCTTGCCTGAGCGGGAACCGGCTTCTTCTGCCGAGTAACCCGCGCAGGCAGAAAAGGCGGCCGCAAAGGTCGCCTTTTTCGATGCCGGACTCATGCTGAACGAGAAGGACGTGAAACCATGAAGATTGCCATCGAATACACCGCAGGCTTGTTGCAACGGGCAGGCGTTGGGCGCTACACGCGCGGGCTCGTGCAGGCGCTTACGACTGACCCGCAGGGGGATACCTACACCCTGCTCTACACACGCGATGCCGAAGACGCCGTGGCGCATGCCCGCGAGGTGTTTCCTGTTCACGTGCGCTGGCAACGCCTGCCCTTCACCCAACGCCAAGCAGCCTTGCTTTGGCAGCGAGCACGTGTGCCTCTACCCGCCGACCGCTGGGCAGGCGATGCCGACATCTATCACTCGCCCGATTTCGTGCTGCCACCACTCAAACGGGCGCAGGGCATTGTCACTGTGCACGACCTCTCGTTTTTGGTGCGCCCCGAATTTCACGACCCCAGCCTCGCTCGTTACCTGCAACGCGCCGTGCCGCGTAGTGTCGAACAGGCAGCGCACATCTTTGCCGACAGCCACTACACCAAGCAAGAATTGCAGCACCATTTGGGCGTTCCTGCCGAACGCATTAGCGTTGTCTATCCCGGTGTCGAACCTCGTTTTCGTCCGTACAACCTGGGCGACGAAGCCGACCATCAGGAACTCATGCAGGTGCGTGCCGCGTTCAGCCTCGACGCGCCCTTCATCTTGTTCGTGGGCACTATCGAACCACGCAAAAACATTCGCACGCTCATTCGCGCCTATCGCATTTTGCGCCAGAAGATGAAATTCGTCTTCCATGAACTCATCATCGCTGGGGGGATTGGCTGGGGCGAAAGTGATGAGATTTACACCTTCGTGGACGATTTGCGCCTTGGTGGACACGTGCTCTTTGCCGGATACGTCGCCGATGCGTTCCTGCCCGCGCTCTACAACCTCGCCGACCTGGTCGTCTATCCCAGCCACTACGAAGGGTTTGGCCTGCCCGTTCTGGAAGCGATGGCTTGTGGCATCCCCGTGGTCACAGGACGTAACACCAGCCTGCCCGAAGTGGGGGGCGATGCCGTCGTGTACGTGGACGATGTCGAAGACGAAGAAGCCCTTGCCGATGCCATGCACCGCGCGCTCAACGACAAAGATTTGCGTGCCGAACTCCGCCAGAAAGGGCTGGAACACGCCAAGCGTTTTACGTGGGAAGCCGCTGCGCAACAGGCGCGGCAGGTGTATCGCACGCTGGTGTAGGGAGGAAACTCATGTCAGGTTCGACGGATGGCCCGACCCGCTTCTATCGCGCTGCGGGGGGCGTCGTTCTGGATGCTCAGGGGCGCGTGTTGCTGCTCGAACGCGATGTCGAACGGGATGGTCGCCTTGTGCATGAAGTGCGCCTGCCCAAGGGGCATATCGAACTCGGCGAAGACGACCGTTCAGCCGCCTTGCGCGAAGTCTGTGAAGAAAGCGGCTACTGCGACCTTGACGTCCTTGCCGACCTAGGGAAACAGCGCACCACCTTCACGTTTCGGGGCGACCACATTGTGCGCGACGAGCATTACTTTCTCATGCGCGTACGTTCGCCTGAACGACGCGCCCCACAAGCCGTCCATGGCGAAGAAGCCTTGTTTCGGGTCCGCTGGGCAACATCGCTCGACGAAGCCGCTCGCTTGCTCACCTTCGACAGCGAACGCGAATTTGTGCGCCGCGCAGCACGTTGGCTGGAAGGAGAAGGGATATGACGCAAGATCACACCCATGAGCATACGCACATCCCACTTACTGCCGATACGGCGCCCGAGGTGCGCCGTGTGCTCATACTCGTGTTGGTATTGAACGTATCGGTGGCACTTGCCAAACTCCTCATGGGAATCGTCATTGGCAGCATCAGCATGGTTGCCGATGGATTTCACTCGCTGACCGACAGCAGTTCCAACATTGTCGGGTTGATTGGTGTGGCGCTGGCGTCACGCCCCCCCGACGAAAACCACCCCTATGGGCATCAAAAAATCGAAACCATGGCCACGCTTCTTATCGGCAGTCTGCTTGCCCTCACAGCATGGGAAGTGCTGACCAGCAGCATCGAACGGATACGCACAGGAGGCGCCCCCGACGCCAGTATGCCGAGCTTTGCTGTCATGTTCGTTACCATCGGCATCAATCTATTCGTGGTCTACTACGAACGCCGCAAAGCAAAAGAACTCAACAGCCCCATCCTCTACGCCGATTCTCAACACACACGCAGCGACATCTTCGTCTCGCTGGGTGTGATCGTGAGCCTAGTGGCCACCTCGCTTGGCTTTCCACAACTGGATGTGGTGGTGGCGTTGCTCATTACGATTGCCATTGCACGTGCAGCATATGCCATCATCCGTGATAGCACGCTCGTTTTGGTCGATACGGCCGTCATCGAACCCGAGCGTATTGCCAGCGTGGCGCGAGAAGTACCGGGCGTCCGCTCCGTCCACAAAATCCGCACGCGCGGGCGCGCAGGCAACATTCAGGCCGATTTGCATGTGCAAGTCGATCCCCACTTGCGGCTCGACCAGGCACACGTCATCGGGCATCGCGTTGCCGACCGGTTGCGCGAGGTGTTTGGGCTGAGCGATGTGGTTGTGCATGTGGAGCCGCCGCCAGGTCATCGTACCGACTGGCAACCCGAAGATGAATATGGCGAGACTTGACGCCGCGCACGAAACATGTGTGGAGAGGATCGATGAGCCAACCACCTCAACGCAATCATCTGTTGCGCTTGCTCCCGCCAGGTGTACGTGACATTTTCGGCGATGAGGCCGCTCGTCTCACCATTCTGCATCGCCGTGCCGAAGAAACGTTTTGGCGATGGGGATATGCGCCAGTCGTTCTGCCCACGTTCGAGTACTACGATGTGCTCGCACGGGGGTTCGATGAGCAAACCAGCGGCAAAATGCACCGTTTCATCGATGCGCAGGGCAACTTACTCGCTTTGCGCCCCGACCTCACCATCCCTGCCGCGCGACTGGTGGCGAGCCGTTTGACGCATGAAGCGCCCCCTGTGCGCCTTGCCTATGTGGCGCCTCTGTTCCGCTATGTGGAACCACGGGCTGGTCAGCAACGCGAGTTTCGCGAAATCTGGCAGGCTGGCGTCGAGTGTGTCGGTGTCAACAATGCCGATGCCGATGCCGAGATCATTGCCCTGCACGTGGAAACGTTGCGGGCCATGGGCCTGCCGCGCTTCCAGCTCAACCTTGGGCATATGGGCTTCGTGCATGGCGTCTTCGAGGCACTCGAAACATCGCCCCCCAACGTGGCGGCCATTCGTCGCGCCATCGATCGCAAGAACCGCCATGTGCTCGCCGAAGAGCTCGACCGTGCTGGCGTGCATGGGCCTGCCCGTGCCGCGCTGGAAGCGTTGCCGACCTTGTGGGGGCAGGCCGATGTGCTGAGTCGTGCCGCGACGTTGGCGCCAACCCCCCGCGCACGTAGTGCCATCGAGCGGTTGCAACACCTTGTCGAGCGCTTGGAAGCCTACGGCGTGCGCGACTCTGTGACCATCGACCTGGGCGAGGTGCGCGGCATGCACTACTACACGGGCATCACATTCGAAACGTTTGCCCCCCATAGCGGCTATCCCATCGCGGGTGGGGGACGCTACGACAATCTCCTTGCGCTCTACGGCTACGATGCTCCCGCTGTGGGGTTTGCCATCTTCACCCAGCGCGTGCTCGATGTACTCGACGCCGAAGGGGCGCCACCAGCAACGCCCCGCCCCGAAGCGCTGATGGTGGCGTGTGGGCATGCCGCGTGCCTGGCTGATTTACAACGCCGCCGCGCCGCAGGTGCACACATCGAACTCGATCTGAGCAGTCGCTCTCCCGAGGCGACACGCCGCAAAGCCGCCGCACGTGGCATTCGCGCGGTGCTGGTGTGTGGTGAATGGCAGGAGGTGACGCATGGTGATTGATCGCCCGTTGGTGCTGGCGCTTGGCAAGGGGCGCATGTTCGAGGAAACCACGCACCTGTTCGACGCCATCGGTTTCGAGATGGCACCAGTGCGCCGTGCTCGGCAAGAGCGCAAAATGTTCGCCGACGAAGGGGGCGGATGTTTGCGCGTTTTGCTCGCAAAGGATGCCGATGTGCCCGTCTACGTGGAACATGGCGTGGCCGATATGGGGATCGTAGGGCGCGATGTGCTCTGGGAAAGTGGCGCCGACGTGTTGGTTCCACTGCTGCTGGGAGCGCTGTTGCCCAGCAGTCGCTGCCGCATGGTACTGGCAGGTCCCCCCCGCTGGCGCGGACGCAATTTGCGAGCCGAACCATCCCTGACCATTGCCACCAAGTATCCCAACATCGCCCGTCACTACGTCTGGGAACGGGGGTTGAGTGCCGAGGTGCTGGGGTTGAGCGGCAATATCGAGCTGGCATGCACATCGGGGCTGGCAGATCTGATTGTGGACATCGTTCAGACAGGGACGACCCTGCGCGAAAACAACTTGGTTGAACTGGAAACCATCTTGCAGGTCGAAGCCGCGCTGATTGTCAACCGCGCCGCGCACAAGTTGCGCCCACACGACATTCAGCCTATCGTGCAGGCGCTCGAAACCTTGCTTGCCGAAAGGAGACAACCCAACAAGTGAGGAAGTGCCATGCGCCACCGACGCATCCCCGCACCAACATTGCAGCACATTTGGCTGGCCATTCCCGTCTTGCTCGTGGCATGGGCGGCCTTGCTCAACCCCCTGCGCCGCCTCGACTTCTGGTGGCATCTCAAAGTGGGGCAGCTCATCGTCGAAACGGGGCGCATCCCCAATACCGACCTCTTTTCGTTTACGGCGGCGGGCAAACCATTCACCTACCCGAACTGGCTGGCCGAAGTCATGTTCTACGTCGTCTGGCGGATTGGGGGGCTGGAAGCACTGGTCTTCTTCGACGCGCTCATGGTGGTGGGGGCGTTCATGCTGGTCATGGCAACCGTTCGCCTGAAACAGCCCAACCATCGCCTGATGGCGGTGTCGATGCTTGTTCCTGCGCTCACCTTTGCGTTGTACAGCAATTTGCGCACGCAAGTCTTCTCCTTTGTCCTGCTGGCCTTCTTTTTCTGGGTTTTGTGGAGTGTGCGTGCGGGACGCCGTGAGCGCTGGCTCTGGCTTTTGCCGTTGCTCATGGCTGTTTGGGTGAATGTGCATGGCGCATTCGTGCTGGGGATGGGCGTGCTCGCAGGCTTTCTGGTGAGTGAAAGCGTGCGACGCTGGTGGCATGGCGACGCCCCCGATACGTTGTCTCCTGCTCTGTTGCGCCGTCTGGCGCTGGTGCTGGTGTTGTGCGCGGTGGCAACCTTGCTCAACCCCTACGGGGTGCAGATTTACGGCTACGTGCGCCAGCTCCAACAAGATCCCGCCTCGCAGCGCTACGTAACCGAATGGCAGCCGCCCGTCATCACCTCGCTCGAACACGTGCTCATTTTCTTTGCACCCTTCTTCATCGTCATGCTGGGATTGCTGTACAGCGCCACCCCACTCGACCTGACCGAGCTGGGGCTCTTCGTGGGGTTCAGCATTTTCGCGCTCGTTTCGACACGCAACGGTATCTGGTTCGCCATTGCCGTCGCGCCCATTTTTGTCTGGCACATGCAGGCGCTGCGTATCAAGCCGCTGGCACATCTGCGCCAGCGGCTTGGCCTGCCGGAACCGTCTGCCCCTGCATCGCCGCGCCCGCGCCGCGAAAACGCTCTGTTGAACTGGCTGCTGGTCATCGTCTTGGCGGGGGTGACCAGCCTGTTCAGCCCGTGGGTGCGTCCCCACCTGGCAAACGAACGCCTGCGCCCCACCCTCGTCGATCCCGTCATTCCCGTCGAAGCCATCGCCTACATCGACGAAGCCAACCTGCGCGGCAATATCTTCCACGTTCAGGATTTTGGTGATTACATGATTTGGCGGCTCTGGCCAGAACAACGTACCTTCATCGATGGGCGCGTCCACCTCTATCCCGCCGATCTTGTCGAGGATTACATCGCCGCTCTCAGTGCTCGTGGTTGGGAAGCCGTCATGGAGAAGTACGACATCGCCTACATTTTCCTGCCCAAGCCGACCGAAGAAAATCCCGACCCTCTGCCGCTGCTCGATGCTGTGCGTCAGTCGCGCGAGTGGCGGGTGTTGTACGAAGATGGAAAAAGCATCTTGTTCGAACGGGCTGACTAACGGCGCGAATGTGCCGACCCATGAATGTGCAACAACGAATTGCGGAGGCTCACCATGTCCACACCCAACTTCAACCACTACTACACCAACGCCGAACTCGACACACTGCTTGCCGAATGGGTAGACGCCTATCCCACTCTGCTCGAACGGCGCGAGATTGGGCGTAGTTTCGAGGGGCGCCCCATCTGGCTGCTGGTGCTCACCAATCGCGACACAGGCGCCGATACCGCCAAACCTGCCGTTTGGGTGGATGCCAACATCCACGCCACCGAAGTCGCTGGCACCACCACGGTCTTGCACATTGTGCATACGCTGCTCAGCGGCTACGGGCACGATGAGCGCATCACACGCTTGCTCGATACCAGCACGCTCTACGCTGTGCCACGCATCAACCCCGATGGCGCAGAACTCGCGCTGGCCGACCAGCCGCGCTACCTTCGGTCTGGTGTACGCCCCTACCCCTGGGACGAACTCGCCGCGGGCATCCACCAGCAAGATGTGGATGGCGATGGGCGCATCTTGCAAATGCGGATACAAGACCCCAATGGAGATTGGGTCGTGAGCGAGCTCGACCCGCGTCTTATGCGCAAACGCCGCCCCGATGAGTATGGCGGCACCTACTATCGGCTGCTGCCCGAAGGGATGCTGGAAGACTTCGACGGTTACATCATCGAGGTTGCCCGCCCGCGCGAAGGGCTGGACTTCAACCGTAACTTCCCTTACGACTGGCGCCCTGAAAACGAACAGCGTGGCGCTGGGCCCTACCCAACATCCGAACCTGAGATTCGGGCTATCGTGGACTTCATCGCCAACCATCCGAACATCAACGCAGCGCTCACCTATCACACGTACAGTGGCGTCATCCTGCGCCCGTATAGCACAAAGCCGGACGAGCAGATGAACACCGACGATCTCTGGGTCTTCCAGAAAATCGGGCAGCGTGGCAGCGAATTGACAGGCTATCCCTGCGTCTCGGTCTATCACGATTTCCGCTACCACCCCAAAGAGGTGATTACGGGCGCCTTCGACGATTGGCTCTACGATCATTTTGGCATGTTTGCCTTCACCGTCGAGTTGTGGGACATCGTGGGGCGGGCTGGCATCACCAACCGCAAATTCATCGATTGGTTCCGCGACCACCCCCACGAAGACGACCTCAAAATCTTACGCTGGGCGGATGAGCACATCGGTCCCGATGCGTTCGTCGAATGGTACGAATTCGACCATCCGCAACTGGGCAAGGTGGAATTGGGAGGGTGGAACTTCATGTACACCTGGCGCAATCCGCCGCACCATCTCATGGGGGAAGAAGCCGCCCGCAACACGCCGTTTGTGTTGGCACTGGCAGAGATGCTGCCCCGCTTGCACATCCACACGCTCGCCATTACACCGCTCGACGACGATGTTTGGCACATCAACCTCGTGGTCGAAAACAGCGGCTATCTGCCCACCTACACCAGCCAGCAAGCCAAAGAACGCCAGGCGGTACGTCCCGTGCGCGCCGAATTGCGCCTGCCCGACGGAGCGGTGCTGGTCAGTGGCAAGCGGCGCGTGGAACTCGGGCATCTCGAAGGACGGAGCAACAAGCACAACGTCATCTTTGCCTACAGCCCAACCGACAATCGCGCACGTACCGAATGGGTGGTGCGTGCGCCGCGTGGCACATCCCTCACGCTCACCATCGCAAGCGAACGTGCGGGTGAACTGACGCGCACCATTCACCTTGAACCCGAAGGAGAGAGCGCATGATTCGCATCCTCTCGGTCGAAGAGGCCCGCCAAACGATTCTCAAACGTGAACTGCTGGGCGAAGGCAACCTTCCCGCTGAGCGGCTGGAACGGTTGCGCGAGGCGACCCGACGGCCGCACATTCGCAATGCCGCCGAAGGTGTGGCTGCTATCATCGAAGACGTGCGCACACAGGGCGATGACGCTGTGCGCTACTACAACCAAGTGCTCGACGGCGCCGAAGTGGGCGAGCTAGAAATTCCGCCCGAACGCATGGCAGCCGCCTTCCACCGCCTGGCACCCGAAATCCAACAGGCGCTGACGCACAGCGCAGAACGTGTGCGCCGTTTTCACGAAGAACAGGCACGCCACGAAACAGGCTGGCAGCAAGAAGACCGCACCGACGGGACAATCCTGGGGCAGCTCGTGCGCCCGCTGGAACGTGTGGGCATCTATGCGCCCGGGGGGCAGGCGTTGTATCCCTCGTCGGTCATCATGGCGGCTGTGCCTGCTGTGGTGGCCGGCGTGCGCGAGATCGTTCTCGTCAGCCCCCCTTCTGGGCCCGAAGGTATCGCCGATTTGATTTTGGGGGCAGCGCACGTCTCTGGCGTCACACGGGCGTTCAACGTGGGGGGCGCACAGGCGATTGCCGCCCTCGCGTATGGCACCGAAACCATCCCCCGCGTGGATAAAATTCTGGGCCCTGGGGGCTTGTTCGTCGTGCTGGCCATGAAACAGGTCTTTGGCGTGACGGGCATCGCTGGCTTGCCCGGCCCCACCGAAACACTGCTCATTGCTGATGAGAGCGCCGACCCGGCATTGGTCGCCGCCGACTTGCTGGCGCAGGCCGAGCACGACGTGTTGGCTAGCGCCCTGCTGCTAACCCCCAGCCGCCGCTTGGCGGAAGCCGTTGCCAGCGAAATTGCCCAGCAGGTGGCGCAGTTGCCTCGTCGTACCATCATCGAAGGCAGCTTGCAGCGTGGGAGCGGCATCGTCATGACTCGCGACATTGCCGAAGCCGTCGCGCTGGCCAATGAATACGCCCCCGAGCACTTGTGTCTTCTGCTCGAAGACCCGTGGGCCTGGGTGCCGCACATTCACCATGCGGGGGGCGTCTTCGTGGGGGAAACGGCGTGCGAAGCGCTGGGTGACTACATCGTTGGGCCCAGCCATATCATGCCCACCAGCCGTACCGCACGCTTCAGCAGCCCCGTCAACGTGCGTGACTTCCAGAAAATCATCAGCCTGTTTGGCGTGCGTGAAGAAGCCTTGCAGCGCCTCGGCCCTGACGCCATCACACTAGCGGAAGCCGAAGGCTTGCACGCACACGCCGAAGCCATCCGCAAACGTCTGAATACGTGAGCCCGTGGGGGCGCCTGTCGCCCCCACTTCGTCTTGTGGTACAATGTGCCCACACAGCCAGCAGAGGAGCAAGCATATGCGCTTTCCACCCATCATTGGCGTCATTGGTGCGGGGCAAGCCCCCCCTGACATTCTCGAATGTGCCGAAGCCGTCGGACGCGAAATTGCCCTGGCAGGCGCCTGGCTGGTTTGCGGTGGGCTCGGTGGCGTCATGGAAGCCGCAAGCCGTGGCGCCAAAGCGGCAGGGGGCTTCACCATTGGCATTTTACCTGGGCGCAACCGTGAAGATGCTTCCCCCTACATCGATGTCCCCATCGTGACGGGCTTGGGTGAAGGGCGCAATCTGCTGGTGGTGTACAATGCGCAAGCGCTCATTGCGGTGGGGGGTGAATGGGGGACCTTGTCGGAAATTGCGCTGGCGCGCAAAACGGGCAAGCCTGTCATTGCTTTGCATTCCTGGGGCCTGCGCTTCCCCGACGGACGCGAAGCAGACATGTTGCGTGCTGAAACCCCTGCTGACGCTGTGCGCATGGCGTTGACCTACCTCGCATCCAGCGACCAACCGTAAAGGAGGAGCGAGCCATGCCATCCTTGCAACGCATCGTCATCATGTCGGGTAATGCCAACCGTCAATTGGCGGAACGCATGGTGGTATATGCCAAACGCCGCCTGGCGGATGTGACCGTTTCACGCTTTCGTGATGGCGAAACGCAGGTCATCATCAATGATGACATTCGAGGCGCGGATGTGTTCATCGTGCAGCCCACGTCGCCGCCCGTCAACGAGCATCTCATGGAATTGCTGGTGATGATCGATGCCGCCCGGCGTGCCTCGGCAGGGCGTATTACCGCGGTTGTGCCCTACTACGGCTACATGCGGCAGGAAAAAAAGACCGAAGGACGCGAACCGATTAGCGCCAAACTGGTCGCAAACCTGATGACCGTGGCGGGTGCCGATCGCTTGCTCACGGTCGATTTGACCAATGCCGCCATCGAGGGCTTCTTCGACATTCCCGTCGATCATCTCTCGGCCATGCGCCATCTGGCCGAACGCATCAGCGCCCTGCGCTTGCAGAACGTGGTGCTGGTCGCACCTGACGTGGGCGCTGTGCGCCGTGTCGAGCGTTTTCGCACCTACTTGCGCCATGCCGACGTGGCCGTTGTCTTCAAAGACCGTCCCCGCCCAGATGAAGCGGTGGTGAGCGGTATCGTGGGGGACGTCGCGGGGAAGACGGCGGTGATTGTGGACGACATTGTCTCCACAGGTGGCACGCTCATTGCCGCCGCCGACGCCTTGCTGGACAATGGCGCCGAGCGGGTGTTGGCGGCTGTGACGCATCCCGTGCTGGCGCCTGGGGCTGCCGAACGACTGGCGGCTGCGCCCATCGAAAAAATCTTCATCACCGACACCATCGCGCTGGATGAGGTGCCCAAACCGTTCGAAATGGTCTCGCTGGCCGCCTTACTCGCCGAAGCCGTCAACCGTATTCACTACGGCATCTCACTCAGCGAACTGATGAGCGATTCCTCCCCTGTGGTCTGATGATGCACACAGCCGCGTTGTCAACCATGTGGATGCAGTTACGGTTCGATACCGTGCTGCCGTTTGCCCAAGCAGCGGCGACGCTTGGTTTTGGTGCGTTGGAGCTCAGCCATATCATCACCCCCGAAATGCTCGCCGACCTCTCGCCAGCCGCGCTGGCGCTCCCTGTGCGCGTTTGTCATCACCCCTGCCCCAATCCTGGTGGCGTTCCCGAACTCAGCGCCACCGATCCAGAGGCACACGCCCGTGCCGTGGCGGCTGCCCGCTGCACCTTGCAGACTGCCGCCAACCTGGGGGCGTGTGCGGTTGTGCTGCATGCCGGCCTCGTTCCGCTCGACCGGCGTTGGGAGAATGCGTTGCGGGCGCGTTTTCTGGCCGGCGAGCGCGAAACATCTGCCTACGCCGAACTATGGGCGCGGGTGCAGCAGGAACGGGCGCGTCTGGCAGATGCTGCGCTTGGGGCTGTACGCCGTGCGTTGGATGTCCTTGTGCCGCTGGCTGAACAGTTGGGGATACGGCTGGGCCTGGAAACGGGGGAATGGGTGGCGGCCATCCCCTCGTTCGAAGAAGCCCATGCTCTTCTGGCCGACTATCCCGCATCTGCCTTGGGGCTTTGGGTAGATACGGGACATGCCACGATCGTGGAGCGGTTGGGTGGCCCCCCGTTGCGCGAGTGGCTGTGCACCTTTGCGCCGCGGCTGGTGGGATTGCACTACCACGACGTCCATGGCTTGCGCGACCATCTCATCCCGGGGCGGGGCACCATTGCATGGCACGAGATTGCGCCGCTCATTCCGACGGATGCGCTTCCCACGTGCGAATTCGATTGGTACTATACCCCTGACGAAATTGCCGAGGGGCGTGCGTTGCTGGCAGCATACGGGCTTGTGCAGTAAATGGGAATGAGGCGTGCGGGCTATGAGAGCAGCCCCAAAGCGCTCTCCTTTCGGAAAGAACGCAAAACGTTTCACCCAAAGCCGCTTTCTGCTATACTTTCAGATGCCCTTTGAATACCTGCCAGCAGAAAGTGGGGTTGTGTGCTATGGAGGAGAACACAGATGAGTGAACAGGAAAAGGTGAAAGTCGTCTTGCGACGGCAAGAATGGGAAGTCGAGCCTGGTATGACCGCCAAACAGTTGTTGCAGCATTTGGGGCTCAACCCACAAAGTTATCTCGTGACGGTAAACGGCGAATTGGTCAGTGAAGATACACGCTTGCAACCAGGCGATTTTGTGCGTTTGGTGGCTGTGATTTCAGGTGGAAGGGGTTAGGTGTGTTATGAAATGTCGAAAATGTCGTGAAAAAGCTGTTATCAACATGCGCCAGCATAAACTGGCACTTTGCAAGCCGCATTACCTCGAATGGTTTGTCGAACAGACCGAGCGCTTCATCAAAAAATACAAAATGTTCACGCGCGATGAGCGTGTTCTTGTTGCTGTGAGTGGGGGCAAAGATTCGCTAGCGTTGTGGGATGTCTTGTTGAAGCTGGGGTATCAGGCTGATGGCTTCTACCTGCGCTTGGGCATCGATGGCGGCATTCGATACAGTGATGAATCGTATGAAAAAATCAAGACGTTCGTTGCCGAGCACCCAGGCACGCAATTGCACGTGGTTGATGCCAAAGAAATGTATGGCGAAAGCATTCCCGAAGTGGCCCAACGCTCGCGGCGTGGGCGTGGCAAACCCTGCTCGGTGTGTGGGCTTATCAAGCGCCATGAGATGAACCGCATCGCCCACGATCTGGGCTACCCTGTGCTGGCGACGGGGCACAACCTGGATGACGAGGCCGCCGTGCTCTTTTCCAACACCCTGCACTGGCAGGTGGGGTATCTGGCACGCCAATACCCCGTGTTGCCAGAAGGCAACGGCTTTGCTCGCAAGGTCAAACCATTCTGCCGCTTCTACGAGCGCGAAACGGCGGCGTATGCGTTGCTGGCGGGCATTGACTACATGTACGAAGAATGTCCCTACTCCGAAGGAGCAAACACGATTTATTACAAAGAATTGCTCAACAAACTGGAAGCCGAACGTCCTGGTGCCAAACTGCACTTTTACCTTTCTTTCCTGCGTGCCAAAGACAAGGAAGGCTTGTTTGCCAACTGGGAAGAAAAAAAAGTCGAACTGCATGCGTGCGAACGCTGTGGTCAGCCGACAAGTGCGCCTGGTCTCTGTGCGTTCTGCCGCCTCTGGCCTGAGGACGTGCTGAACAAGCCGTCAGAAGCCTTTGTGCCGCTAACCCTGATTGGTGGCTTGAAGACCGAGCCGAGTGAGGAAAACGCAACGACGTCATGAGCCACAATCCCTTACAACTGGTCCGTGAAACGACGGCGTGGGTTGTCGAACGTGCACAGCAGGTGCAGATTTCCGCAGATGCGCTCAACGTGCTGGTGGAATCGATGCATGCTCGTGGCGATGTGGTTCAGCAGTGGAACCGCACACCACATTTGGCTGATGGCACACCACGCACAGCGCAGTACTTGCTTGTGCTCGATGCGCTCAACTTTTGTTTTTGGCCGCAGCCAGGGCTGGAATACGAGCATCTGGCAGAAGGGTTGAAGCGCACAATCGAAGCCGATCCACATGCATTCGATGCCGAGCGGTTGGCGGTTGTCGAGATTGACGACGTGCGCCGCTGGGTGGGCATGGAGATGCCCCAACTGGAAGAACGGGTGCGCCTGGTGCGAGAGATTGGCGTGGGATTACAGGCGCACTTTGGGGGACAGGCGGCAAATCTGGTGGCGGCTGCCAATCATTCGGCAGCGCAGCTTGTGTCACTGGTGACGGCGCATTTTCCAGGCTTTCGTGACCATGCGGTCTATGCAGGGCGGCAGGTCTTTTTCTACAAGCGGGCACAGATTTTTGCCGCCGACGTATGGGGCGCTTTCGACGGGAAAGGGCTGGGGCACTTCGATGATGTGCATGAGATGACCATGTTTGCCGATTACCGTGTCCCGCAATATTTGCGGGCGCTTGGTGTGTTGGTGTATGCGCCTTCCCTTGCCGAAAAGGTGGATGAGGCGCAAGAAATTTGGTCTGGCAGCCCCGAAGAAATCGAGATTCGGGCGGCGACGGTGCAGGCTGTGGAACGTTTACGGGCTCGTCTGATGCAGTACGGTCACGATGTGCCTGCGGTTCAGGTGGATTGGTTGCTTTGGGAACGTGCCGAAGCGGTGCGCGATCAGTTGCCGCCACACCATCGCACGCGTACCATCTACTACTGAATTTCGATGGTGTGGCAGACCACAACCCCCTCCGCCATGTGGCGGAGGGGGTTTGATGTTGGCGCTATGCTTTGCGGCGCGGCACTTCGTGGCATCGACGACAACGCGCCTCGTACACTTCATCCGCCCCCACCATGATGACGGGGTCTTCGTAGAAGGCGGGGCGGCCATCGATTAGGCGTTGGGTGCGGCTGGCGGGTGCGCCACACTTGACGCAGATCGCGCTGAGTTTGTCCACGATTTCGGCCTGGGCGAGTAGCAGGGGCATGGGGCCAAAAGGTTCGCCGCGAAAATCCAGATCGAGCCCTGCCGCGATGACGCGCACGCCACGGTCGGCCAGCGTGTTGACGACCTCGGCGATATGCCAGTCGAAAAACTGCACTTCATCGATGGCAACAACTTGCGTGTCCGGTTCGACCAGCTGCAAAATCTCTTTGGCATCTTCGACGGGCGTTGCTTCGATGTGCATGCCCGTATGTGAAGCCACACGTGTCGCGTGATAGCGGTCGTCGATGCTGGGTTTGAAGACCTGCACGTTCTGGCGTGCAATCTGTGCACGGCGTACACGGCGGATAAGCTCCTCCGTTTTTCCGCTGAACATGCTCCCGCAAATCAATTCCACGACACCGCCGGTGGGGTATCGCTGTGGCATACGTTCTCCTTGCGCGACGGTACCACGTTGAATATGCTGGAAAGCCATTGTGAAACCACCTCACCAAAGAAAAAACGGCAGGCCAAACCTGCCGTTTCGATGGTATCGCTACGATTATTCCTCGGCCGCTTCGTCTTCGTCCACGATTTCGAGGATTTCCTTCTTGCCGCGCTTCTTCTTACCGCGCGTTTTGCTCAACTCTTGCGCCGCTTGCAGACGCTTCATAAAGCGATCGACCTGGCCTGCCGTGTCCACAATGCGCTGCTCACCAGTGAAGAATGGGTGGCAGACGCTGCACACGTCGGTGTGAATTTCCTTCTTGGTTGCACCGACGGTGAACACATTCCCGCAGGCACAAATCACCTTCGCATCGGGATAATACGTTGGGTGGATACCTTCTTTCACTGTACCAACTCCTCTCGTGGATACACGCTCACCTGCTTCTTACCGCCACGCGCGTATTCGTACTTGACGATGCCGTCGATTTTGCTGAACAACGTATAGTCGTTGCCCAGCCCGACATTCTTACCAGGATAGATGCGTGTTCCGCGCTGGCGCACCAAAATCGAACCTGCTTTGACGAACTGGCCGCCGTAGCGCTTCACACCGAGCCGCTTGCTGATGCTATCGCGACCGTTCTTGCTGGAACCGCCACCTTTTTTGTGAGCCATACCACTTCCTCCGTTTCGTCAGGCCTGCTTAGGCTTCGATACTCTCGATTTTGACGCGGGTAATCGGCTGACGGTGCCCCCGCTTCACACGGTAGCGCTGCTTGCGGCGGTAGCGGAAGATGATCTTCTTCTTGTCCTTGGTGTGTTCCAGGACCGTGCCAATCACCTTCGCGCCTTCGACCACAGGCGTGCCCACCTTTGCTTCGTCGCCACCCACAAACAAAACGCGGTCGAACGTGACTTGTTCGCCCTCGGCTACGGGGAGGCGTTCCACCGTAATCGTCGCGCCTTCTTCGACGCGGTACTGTTTGCCACCTGTTTCAATGACTGCGTACACTGCTCGCCTCCGCTGGTTTTCTCGAAAATCAACCGTTTTTTCGACATGAAGACACGGGCCATCAGGCCCGCGCTGTTGCACAAAAATGGAAAAAGCCAGAAAGCACCGGTGATTATAGCAGTGGGTGGGCTTGTGTCAAACGCGTTGCCATAAGGGGGGTGTGTCCCAACTTTGTGGTGAGGATTCAGAGGGCCTGGCGGATTTGCTCCCACGCCCAATTCCATTCTTTTCTCCCGCCCATACCAGCAGTGCGTAATGCTAGCATACTCCTCAGCCCTTTTGTTTTCCAACGCTGTCCGCGTCCTC
>WFOS01000004.1 GCA_015487975.1 Ardenticatena sp. | reverse complement strand
GCGGAGGAAAAAGCAAAAAAGCGCGTTGGAGGAGGCGGTTTTCGCTTTGAAGCGGCATCTGCGTCGTTTTCGCTCTTCTGGGCTCGTCCCGCAGCCTCCGCTTCGACCGTACGTATGGGCTACGTAACGCCCCCCTTTTTGCAGGAGAGTCCGAATCTAAAATTTTACCTGAGCACGGGGGACGAGAAATTTCTTGACCTTGCTGTACGTCTCTACCAAAAGTTGATAGGAAAAGCTGTGGAAGATAAGGGAAAGATGTACTGGAGAAACGATTTTTCAAGTGACACCCCATTTATTGGTCTGGGTTTTGGTCAATCGGGTGTAGCTCTTTTTCTCCTTCGACTCTATCAGATTTTAGGAGATAAAGAGTTGCTGCGGAAGGGAGAATCGGCTCTCCAGTTTGATCTCGCGCAAGGTGAATACATAGAGCGTGGTGTTATGAGTTTTAGACATGACCAAACACTAGAGCCATATGTGGAAGTCGGGAGTGCCGGAATTGCCAAAGTTCTACTTCGTTACGGCTGGATCGACCAAGTGCGACCCATCCTCAATGACCTTTACCGAAAGTATTCAGTTCTCCCAGGGTATCTTTTCGGTATCAGCGGAGCAATCGACACTTTTATCGATGCCTATCTGTTTACTAAACAGACTATCTATCTCTCGAAACTGAAGCGTCCTTTGGAAGGTCTACGCATCGTTCATCTATTTGAACCCAAAAGCATGACCAATCTTATCCCGACCGACGAGATTCCCGACGGCATGGCGGTTCCTGGTGAAGGGCTTTTGCGAATCTCATGTGACTTTGGAACCGGATGCGCGGGCGTTCTCCGTGTGCTTCATCGTGTGATTCATATGGATGATGCCGATTTCATGCTAGATGAGGTGAGTGTACGATGAGAAGCGTTTGGGCCATTCTGGAAAACCGAAAAACCGAGTTCCTAGGGCTTCTATTCATTAGTAGTTTGCTCAGCGCTATCGAGGCGCTGCTCCAACCACTCATGCTCAAGTGGCTGTTCGACGAGGCAGTACTCGTGCAAGATTTCCGACGCTTCCTGTTTCTGAGCCTCGCCTACCTGGTGTTGGGGTTGACCATTGTGGGTTTATTCTACGTCGTCTCGTTGTGGCGAAAATCTTTTGAAAACCGGCTCATTCTAGCACTAGAGCAACGTCTATTGGAGCAGGCCTTGCGCCTCGATTGGAAGTCTTTTCACCATCAGGGTGCAGGCTCGTTTGTGAGCCGCATCCACAAAGACACGCTCGAGGGGGTGGTCCCTGCGTTGAACTTTGTACTCACCATCGTGCAAGAGGCACTTTCTACAGTGGTCTTCTTAGGTGTCCTGTTCTACCTCTCCTGGCAGGCCACCCTTGTGCTTTTGATTATAGCCCCAACCTTGTTCTGGATCGCAGACCGCATTGGCAAACGCGTCCAGAAAGCCACTTCCGAGGAGCGAGAGTACGAAGCCCGCTTTCTGCACGTCCTCACGGATACGCTCAAAGCTTTCCGCATCCTGAACAGCCTCATCCGCCTGCGCCTACTCACACTCGACGCCAACCGTCGTGCTTTGAATGCCTACCTGGACAGCACCTACGAGAACCACCGATTGCTGACCCTGCAACGGACCTGGAGTGATATTTTCATGAATCTCGCGAACACCCTCTCCATGGTCGTGGGTGGCTACTACGTCCTGGTGCGTGTGCTTACCTTCGGCGGTTATCTGGCTTTCATCAATGCTTTCTGGCGCGCTATGGATAATTCCTTTTCTCTCTTCCGGCGCATCCCTGAGTTTCACCGGTACTCAGAACTCTTCAAGCGCCTTGAAGAGATGCTTTCTTTCCGACCCACTCCCTATGCACGGCTTGGCACCGTTACCAGGCTGCGGTCCGTCCGGCTCTCTTATGAGAACTCTCAAGTGCTGAACTTTCCCGATCTCGAGATTGGCCCTGGCGAACGCGTCCTCCTGATGGGACCAAATGGTTCGGGAAAGACCTCGCTGCTCCATATTCTGTCCGGTTACATGGCACCTGATCAAGGAGAAGTGGTTATCCCCGAGCGGGTGGCTTCCGTGACTGCCCCTGTCGATTTACCTCCCTTACAGGTCAGACAAATTGTTCCCGATCCTGCCCTACGCGCGGCTCTAAGCCTCGAAGAAGTCAAGGAGCAGATGGCAAATGCGCTTTCCTCCGGACAAAGACAAAAAGTCGCCATTGGTGCACTGTTGTGCCAGGAGGCTGACCTCTACATCCTGGATGAACCTTTGGCAAACATCGACGACCAAAGCAAGGAAAGCGTAATGGATCTGATTTTTTCCAAGACGGCTGGTAAAACCTTGATCGTCACCTTGCATGGCGACGAGACGTTACACCAGAAATTTGACCGGGTAGTCGAATTGCAGAATACCGTACCGTCCCCTTAGCTCAACCGTAAGGGTGCTGTTCGATTTCTATCCTTGAGGAGAATTGGTAGTCCCCTTGTCAGGTGTTACCAACACCTGACACGTGAACGGTGCTAGGATTGGGAACGACATCGGAAGGCCAAGGCACCGGAGAAGATCGAGTTTCGGACCAAGCCCGAGTTGACCATCGAGATGGTGCAACACGTCTGGGAACGTGGTGTTCCAATGCGCTGGGTCACAGGCGATGAGGCCTATGAGGACACCCCCAACGTTCGAGCCGCCATTCGAGCGGAGGAAGGGCACTATTATGTGCTGGCTGTCTCGTCTAACACGCTGGTGTGACCAGTGCGATCAACTGTGGAGGCGGCCAGAGGGGAGACGGGGGCGTCCTCCTGCGCCAATACCTGCCAGGCGGAGGGAGACCCGACGACCGTGGCACGTCTGGTCGCAGCATGGCCTGAGACGCAGTGGCAGCGCTTGACCGTGGCGGCGGGTGAAAAGGGACCTCGCACTGACGACTGGGCCTGTGCGCGTGTTGTGGAACATCGCGATGGCCCGGCTCTGAGGGTTGGTTGTTGGCCCGACGCTCGCTCAGCAATCCGACGGGCCTGGCCTCTTATTTGTCCAATGCGCCAGCGGAGACCGGTGTGCGCCCGTTGGCTCAGGTGGCCTCCAGCCGTCATGCGATCGAACAGGTGTTCGAGGAGGCAAAGGCGAGACTGGATTGGATGAGTACGAAGGGCGCTATTGGCACAGTTGGTATTGCCATATTACGCTCCCCATGATGGCACATGCCTGATTGGTTTCCATCCGTTGCAAAGCAGCGGAAAAAGGGGCTGATCCGATGTTGGCTGAATTGACCGTTCCAGAAACACGACGCTTGCTGGAGGTGGCCCTGCCTTTGCCGTCTCGCTCGGTGGAGCTGCGTCTGGCATGGTCGCGATGGCGTCGGACCAAGCGGCTGCAGGCTCGCCGCAGTCACTATCGGCGCAGAGGGGCCCACTACCCTCTGCGCCTCGACGATGACAAACCACCATAAATGCGGTTGTAGGATTAAGGGGGTGTCCAAAAGTACCTTCCCGATTTGCGGTCATGGACTTTCAAAGGTATCGTTTGTTCCAAAGAGTTCTGTGCCAGTTTGAGGAGGACATTCCGTATCGAATCCAAAAGTGCATCAATGTGAGTCTCCTATCTGCCAAAGCGAAGCCGATCATCCGGACAAACAGCTTCACCACCGAATCAACCTGCTCATGAACCGTTTGAATGAACAGCAGCGACGTTGGTACGCCGCCTGGAAGCCCAGCGATACGGCCTTGGAGGTATCCGGCGCGTGGCCCAAATCACAGGGTTGGATGAGAAGACCATCCGCCGGAGGCGGAAGGAACTGGCCCAAGAGTGAGAGGGCCGGCCTGCCGACCGGGTGCGTCTTCCCGGGGCCGGTCGGCCCCTGGTTGAAAAAACAGCCTGGAGTGGAAGTGGCGCTGAAGACGTTGGTTGAAGATGAAGTGGCCGGTACTCCAGAAGGTAAACCCTGCTGGGTCCAGCGCAGCTTGGGGAGTTTGTAAGGCGCCCTGGCCGAGCAGGACTACGCACTGTGTCGAGAAACGGTGCGTGGTTTGTTGCACAAGATGGGGATTCGCCCCAAGAGCAATGTACAGCGCTTGACACCTTGGAATCATCCTGACCGTGATGGTCAATCTCAGTACATCCAGGCCCAGGTAGCAGCGTTTCGGAAAGCGGGTTGGCCGATTATCAGCGTGGACACGGAGAAAAAGAGTTGATTGGGCGGTTTCAGAATGAAGACCGGATATGGTGTGCTGAGGCACCCCAAGTCTACATCCATGACTTTCCCGGCAACGCCGTGGGAAAGGCTGTTCCCTACGGAATCTATGACGTGCTGCATAATCGGAGCTATGTAGCCGTCGGTCAATCGGCGGACACCGCGGAGTTTGCCGTGGATGCCTTTGTCTGGTAGTAGTAGGAGGAGAACTTTGGACGACAACCCTTTCCCCAAGGGCTGGAGCTTCTGATCCTGGCCGATGGCGGGGGCAGCAACGGCTATCGCTCCCATCTTTGGAAACAGCAACTGCAACTCAATCTGGTGGATGCGTTCGGATTGAGCGTGTCCGTTTGTCATTATGGAATCCGGTAGAGCATCGGCTGTTTAGCGAAATCAGCAGGGCTTGGGCCGGCACCCCGTTCACCTCTTTCGAGATCATGCTGGCGTGTATCCGCTCCACGACCACCGTTGCCGGTCTGCAAGTGGAAGCCGTCTTGATAGACACAGCGTACAAGACCGGCATCCGAGTCAGTGATGCGGAAATGGAAACCCTCGTATTGGAACAGCATGACACGTATCCTGACTGGAATGACACCATCCGCCCCCGTAAGACGGGAAGTTATTTCTAGACAAGCCCTAAGCATTGGCGCTAGCCCCACCACATCGGGGTTGATGGCGAACCATCTGAAACCACCTGATAGATTGAAACACCCTTTGAATGGGTCGCGTTCTGCTGTGTTCCGCTTGCTCTGCGTTGCCGCTCAAGCGTGAGTTGAATATCAAAAAATACAAAAAAGGAAGGGTATACATGAGTAGAATGTTATCACCTCGTGAAGAAGAGGTAATCTTGCTTGTGGCTCGCGGTTTCACTAACAAGCAAATTGCCCGAGAACTTGGAATTGCCGAAAAAACGGTAGAGTCTCATCTGAGCAATATATACAAGAAAATTGGGGCATGCTGTCGAGCTGAAGCTGTATCAATATATTTGATTTCACTGCAAAAACAGCACCTTAGCAAGCGATGATACAAGCCAAAGGCGAAGTTTGCCAGGGCTGAAAGTTGATTCGGGCATGCCCAAAGCCACGCACGAAAGAAAACAGCCGCTGTTTCTGCCCCTGGGATTGTCCTTTGGCTCCATTCCCCACCCCGAAGGCACGGTGGCGCCGACGGATGTTCACCACCGCCGCCGCTCCAAGGACCATGCTCATCACCCGGAACTGACCCCGCACCGGCGCTTTGCTGCCGGCAAAGAGGGTCTTGAGGCTCTGGATTGTCGCTTCCACCGCTGCCCGCCGCAGGTCCTGCCAGGTGAACCGCAAGGCCCGCACTGCCCCGCCCTGCCGGGGTTGGGTCGGACATCGTTCCCGTAAGGGACAGGCTTCACACACCGCCCCATCGAACCGGGCCACGAAGGACGTGCCCGTCCGGCTGGGCTGTACCGCCACCTGCTGCCCCTGGGAGCATGCCACCTTCTTCGGCATCCCGCCTGGGTCGCGCTCCACCGCCTAAGTTCTTTGATGAGGAAAGGCGTGAAGTGAAACTGCATCTGGCGCGGGGTGAACAGCACGTGTACCGGAACTTATGGTACAAGGGGAAGGTGCGCCTGCAAGTAATTGGCGAGTGGCTGCCAAGGCAGGTCGAACTGGTATGGGTGATGAGCGATTTGGATTCTGAACAAGCTTTAGATTTCTATCGACAACGGAGGAAAATCGAAGAACGTTATCGAGACCGCAAAACCCTGCTGGGCATGGGTGGGTGAGGAACGAAAGTCAGAAATGCATGGAAAAAGTATTGGCTCTGGTGCTCCTGGTCTATACCATGGCGCTTTGCGCGGGTGAACGTGTTGTTGGGTGACCCCGAGGCAACGCCCAAGTGTCCTGGCACACACTGCCAACAAACTGATTGAGCGAGAGTTGTGTTGTGCAAAAGAAAGGAGGGTATTATGGGGAGTGCGATGAAAGCAACCTTAGTGACGCTGAGCGTCATGCTTATCGTTGGTGTTCTATTCAAAGTGAGTGGTTTCTTTGAAAACTTTCAAACAACACCTTTCTATGTTGCCGCTCTCTTTCTAGGCGTGCTTGGCGCTTTCGTTTGGATAGATATTTGTATACAAAAGATAGGGCATCCCTAAAAGATTCGGCACGCTACTTCCCCTTCTCTCACTTGACACAAAACGACCAAAATCCACCGCCATGCTGGCTCCCGTTGCCTGCTCCACCTCAAACAACAATCCCACCGTTTCCGTCATCGGGTAGAGCTGCACTTCCATCATTGTCATCGACGCACATGCTCTGGTCGGACGGGGCAGATTAACTGGTGAGGCGGGAGCGATTCCTTCCCTTTGTTTTCACCGGGGCGGCGAGTACAATTGTAGGCGGTACCGAGGAGGAGCGCATGGCACGACGTAAGCACGAAATACCGCCTCATATCAAGCCACAGCTCGATGCTTTGCCGAGCCGCCCCGGTGTGTATCTGATGAAAAACCGCGCTGGGGATATCCTCTACGTTGGCAAAGCGAAAAACTTGCGCAACCGCGTGCGTTCCTACTGGAATGCTGCCAGTCAGCGCGTGCCCAAAATCCGCCGCCTGACGAGCCAGGTCGAAACGATCGAAACCTGGCTTACCGATAGCGAGCTAGAAGCGCTGCTACTCGAAAACAACCTCATCAAGGAATATCAGCCGCGCTACAACGTGCGCCTCAAAGATGACAAACGCTACCCTTACATTCGGGTGACATGGCACGAACCGTACCCCAAGGTGATGATGACGCGCCAGATGGTGCGCGATGGGTCGCGCTACTTTGGCCCCTACACATCGGCATGGGCCGTTCATGAAACACTGGATATCCTGCGCAAGCGCTTCAAATATCTGACCTGCAACCGAACTATCACTGGCAACGATGAACGTGCTTGCCTCTACTACCACATTGACCTTTGCACCGCGCCCTGCATTGGCGCCATCAGCCAGGTTGACTACCGCGCCCAGATTCAACGGTTGATGGACGTTCTGGACGGCGACCACGAGACGTTGCTGCGTGACCTGGAACGCGAAATGTTCGCCGCCGCCGAGGCGCTGGAATTCGAGCGGGCGGCCGCCTTGCGCGACCAGATTGCGGCCTTGCGCCGCGTGGTCGAGCAGCAAAAGGTGGTGGATGTGGGGGGCGGCGACCAGGACGTGATCGCCTTTGCTCGCGATGAGCGTGATGCTGTGGTGCAGGTCTTTTTCATCCGCAATGGCAAACTCATCGGGCGCGAGACCTTCACGCTGGAAAATGTCGAAGGGGAAGCCGACGCCAAATTGATGCAGTCCTTCATCCAGCAATTCTACGACCAGACCGCCACCGTCCCGCAGGAAGTTTTGCTCCCCCGCGACCTGGACGAGATGGCGATTGTTCGCCAGTGGCTCAAGCAGAAGCGGGGCGCCGATGTGGTGGTGCGCGTGCCGCGCGAGGGGAAACAGCGCGAACTGGTTGAAATGGCCGCCGCCAATGCGCTGGAAGCCCTGGAACACCTGCGTTCACATTGGGCGGTGCAAGAACGCCGCCAGACCGAGGCAATCGACGAATTGCAGCAGGCGCTCAGCTTGCCGAAGCCCCCCGTGCGCATCGAGTGCTACGATGTGAGCCACATGCAGGGCACGCACGTTGTCGGGAGTATGGTCGTGTTCGAGAAGGGGCAACCACGTAAGAGCGATTACCGCAAATTCAGAATGCGTAACCAGCGCAACGATGATGTTGCCAACATGCAGGAGATGTTGCGCCGACGGTTGACGAACTGGCGTGAAGCGCAGCGCAAGCCAGGGGGTGACAGGTGGGGCATGCTACCCGATTTGATGGTCATCGATGGCGGGAAAGGACAGTTGAATGCTGCTCTCGCCGTACTGGACGAGTTTGGACTGAGCGATACCGTGCCCGTGATTGCCTTGGCCAAGCGCGAAG
This sequence comes from Ardenticatena sp., assembly GCA_015487975.1. Taxonomy (GTDB): domain Bacteria; phylum Chloroflexota; class Anaerolineae; order Ardenticatenales; family Ardenticatenaceae; genus Ardenticatena. Next base: position 60,679 of record WFOS01000004.1, on the reverse strand, counting down.
AAGTCATCTTCATGCCCGGTGTTCGCGAGCCTATCAAGCTGGACCGGGCGTCGCCCGCCCTGCACCTGTTGCAACGCGCCCGCGATGAAGCGCACCGCTTCGCCGTCTCCTATCAGCGCACCTTGCGGTGCAAAGCGGGCTTGCGCTCCTCGCTGGAAGAGATTCCCGGCGTTGGGCCGAAACGGCGGGCTCGGCTTTTGCGCCATTTTGGCAGTCTCGACGCGATCCGACAGGCAAGCGTAGACGAATTGGCCGCCCTGCCCGGCATGACACGCGCCGTTGCCGAAAAGGTCAAGCGGGCACTCGATGGAGAAGGCTGAAGGCAAAGAGGAGGGTGCTATGAGCATTTGGGGAAAAGTGCGGCGTGTATTGGGGTGGAGCGACAGCACGTCGCCAACCACATCGACCAACGAAGTTGGTTCGCCCATCGATGAAGATGCATACGCAGCGGCATTGCGGGCAAGTCGTGCCGAAAAGGATCACTTTTTCAAAACCGATCCGCATTCCCCTCTTCCCGAGGACGTGCGCGCATCGTTCCAGGGGCTGGCGTATTACCCACCCAATCCGGCGTTGCGGCTGGTTGTGCCACTGGAACGCGACCCATCGGGGACACGCATCACCCTGCAGATGAGCACGGGCGACGAGCAGGAATACGAACGTCTCGGCTTCATCTCTTTTGAAGTGGATGGCGAGCCGGTGCGGCTGGCGGTCTATCGCGATGTACGGAACGGGCTTCTCTTCCTGCCCTTCCGCGACGCCACCAGCGGTACCGAAACCTACGGCGCAGGACGCTATCTGGAACCGATCTTGCTGGATGACAACACGTTGCTGGTAGATTTCAATCTGGCATACAACCCGTTTTGCGCGTACAGTGACCAGTGGCGTTGCCCGCTCCCACCGATCGAGAATTGGCTTCGCGTGCCCATTCGCGCGGGCGAGAAAGCCTTTTCACCACCCACCACCCACCCTGACGAGGCGTAGCCTATGCCACGGTTCAGCATTCCCCATCCCGACGATGTGGCCGATGATGTGCGCTGCTACTATCGGCACGCCCGCCGTATGCCAGAGCCTGTGGTCGAACTGGGCGTGGTGCATGGACGCTACACGCTGACGCTGGCCGACCAGCACATTCGCATGGTGGCGGTTGGTGAGGATGAGGGGCTTTTGCAGGCGTTGCAGGTGTTTGCACAGGAACGCCACCTGCCAGTGGAGACACTTGCAGCGGCGTGGCCGCAGGTACGCCTGCCGTTTCGTCCTGGTATGCTCTTCCTCCCCGAGGGACGGCTCACCCGCCTGCTGGCGTACGAGGCAGTGATGGCTTTTTTGCGGCACGTGCATGGCCTGTTGCAAGTGGGGGGCAAATTCATGTTCGATGTCCCCTTGCCCGACATGCACGCCATCGCGCCTTACCTACTCCCGACGGGGCAAACCCTCATCTGGCGGGGGAGCACACCATTGAACGATGGGGGCGTGCGGCATGTGTGGGAACGGCGCGCCTACGACGTGGTGGCGCAATGCGAAACGCGCCACATTGTCGAAGAAGATGTGGACGCCACGGGCACTACCCGCGCACGGCGGCACCGCCTGGAAGAGCGAGGTTGGTTCTGGCCGCGCGAACTGCGTGCCATGTTGGACGCCACGGGCTTCTTCATCGAGGCGGTGTATGGCGGTTTCAACGATGAAGCACTGACCGATGCGAGCTCTGTGCAGGTTTGGGTGGTGCGGAAGCCCGCGGCATAGAGAACGATCCAAAAACGGGCAGGCACTCACAAGCCTGCCCGTTCACGTATCCAGAGGATGAAGATTATTTTTTGCTGCTGCTGTCGCCGATTTTGAGCACGGCCATGAAGGCCTCTTGTGGAATCTCCACATTGCCCAATTTCTTCAAACGCTTCTTGCCCTCTTTCTGCTTTTCGAGCAATTTGCGCTTGCGTGTCACGTCACCGCCGTAGCACTTGGCAAGCACGTCTTTTCGCAAAGCAGGCACGGTTTGGCGGGCAATGACGCGCTTGCCGATGGCGGCCTGAATGGGCACTTTGAATTGCTGGCGAGGGATGACCTCTTTCAGGCGGCGTACCAGCGCCGAACCTTTTTCGTACGCCTGGTCACGGTGGACGATGATGCTCAGCGCATCCACCGGCTGTTCGTTGACGAGGATGTCCAGCTTCACCAGGTCGCCAGGCTGGTAGCCGCTGAACTGGTAGTCCATGGATGCGTAGCCCCGTGTGCGGCTTTTGAGCTGGTCGTAGAAGTCCACGATGAGCTCGCTCAGCGGCAACTGATAGGTAAGCAGGACACGCTTTTCGTCCAGGTATTCCATCTTCTCGAAGATACCACGGCGGTTGGTCACCAGCTCCATGATAGGGCCAATGTAGTCGCTGGGTGTCCAGATTTGGACGCGCATCCACGGTTCCAAAATCTCTTCGATTTTGCTGGGGTCGGGCAGGTCGGCGGGGCTATCGATTTCGATTTCTTCCCCATTGGTGAGCACCACACGATAGACCACGCTGGGCGCGGTCGCAATCAGGTTCAGGTTGTATTCGCGTTCCAGGCGCTCTTGCACGATTTCCATGTGGAAGAGGCCAAGAAAGCCGACACGGAAGCCTTGCCCCAACGCGGCACTGTTTTCGGGTTCATAGATGAGCGCGGCATCGTTCAGGCGCAGTTTGTCGAGCGCTTCGCGCAGATCGAGATAATCTTCGTTGTCCACCGGGTAGATGCCGGCAAAGACCATCGGCTTGGCGGGTTCATACCCCGGCAGTGGTTCGGCGGCGGGATGGCTGGCGAGTGTGATGGTGTCGCCCACGCGCACGTCTTGCACTTCTTTCAATCCTGTGGCGACGTAGCCCACTTCACCCGTTTCCAGGCGGCCGGTGGGTGTCATGCGAGGGCTGAACGTGCCGATTTCGAGAGCTTCCATGTCCAGGTTGGCGGCCATCAGTCGCAGTTTCTGGTTGGTGGCAATCGAGCCGTCCACCACGCGCACGTAGGCAATCACGCCTTTGTAGGGGTCGTAGTGGCTGTCGAAGACGAGCGCTCGCAGCGGGGCGTCGGGGTTGCCCGACGGCGGCGGCACCTTTTCGACCACTGCTTGCAGCACCTGTTCCACGTTTTGGCCGGTTTTGGCCGAGACGGGGATGACCTCTTCGGCGGGGAAGCCGAGCAGGTTTTCGATTTCTTCGGCCACCAGGTCGGGTTGGGCGGCGGGCAGATCGATTTTGTTGACAACGGGGATGATTTCCAAGTCGGCGTCGAGTGCCATGTAGAGGTTGGCGAGTGTCTGGGCTTCGATGCCCTGTGTGGCGTCCACCACAAGGATGGCGCCTTCGGCGGCTTGCAGGGCGCGGCGCACTTCATAGGTGAAGTCCACATGGCCGGGTGTGTCGATCAAGTTGAGTTCGTAAGTTTCACCGTCGGGGGCAGTGTAGAGCATACGCACAGCGCTGGCTTTGATGGTGACGCCGCGCTCGCGTTCCAGGTCCATATCATCGAGGACCTGTTCTTTCATTTCGCGCTCGGTAATCGTTCCTGTGGCCACAAGTAAGCGGTCGGCCAGGGTACTTTTCCCATGGTCGATATGGGCAATGATGCAAAAATTGCGAATATGTTGCTGGTCCATCTGCGTCTCACCACCTGAACACTCATCTCACACACGCTTGGGTTCGGGCACAGTATAGTGTCGATTGGGCAAAATGCGAATTCTCTCTTGTGCCATATTCGCACGAATAGGCGCTCTTTGCTATAATCCGCGCCGTTTGAGCGTGATTGTCCTTCACGGATCAACGTGAAAAGGAGACTTGAGGCCTTATGGAAAACTTGCCCGTCAATCTCAGTGTACTGGTTCAGGCGACGATTGCGTTTTTCACAGCGTTTGCGTTGGCGTTGTGGGTGAGCCTGATCATTTGGACGTACAACGACATTCGCGCCCGCACGCGGGATATTTTCGCCATTTTGCTGGCGGTACTTTTGGTGGCAGTATTCAACATTTTGGGATTGCCAATTTATTTGCTGTTGCGCCCACGCGAAACGTTGGCCGAGCAGTATGAGCGCTCGCTGGAAGAAGAAGCTTTGTTGCAGGAGATCGAAGACCGCCAGGTTTGCCCATCGTGCCACACGCCGGTGCGCGATGATTTTTTGGTATGCCCGAATTGTGCCACGCGCCTGAAAAACAAATGCGCCAACTGCGGCAAGTTGATGCGCCTGGAATGGAATGTGTGCCCCTATTGCGGCACGTAAGACGAAAACCGGCTTGAAGACGCCCCCGCTATGTGCGGGGGCTTTTTTTTTGCGCACGCAAAACCGCCAGACCAGTGGTGGCCTGGCGGTTGGTGTGTGAAACGGATGGCGGCTTAGCCGTCGAACCCAAAGCCGGGAGCGCCGAAGCCGCGGCCAGGTGCGGGTTTGCTCCCATGCCGCCCACGCCCACGCCCGTGGCCGAATTTGCCCCCGAAGCCAGGGCCACGGTCGCGCAGTTGTTCGGCAACGTCTTCACTGATGGCGCCGTCGGCAACCGCCTGATCGATGGCAGCGTTCCAGGCCGCTTTCATGGCATCGCGCAGGGCGTCGCGGTCAAGGTCGGCGAGCAGGTCGCGCAGGGTGCCATTTTCACGCGCGGCTTGCAGCTCTTCCACGGTGATGCCCAGTTGCTCGGCGAGCACTGCCTGCGGGTCGACGTATGTTTTCATGGCGTGGCGGGCACGCATCAAGTCGGCTTGTTCTTGCGTCAGGCGGCCTTGTTCGACGGCATAGTCAAGCGCGCGGTCGGCGGCGCGTTCACGCGCGGCTTGCAATTCCTCCACAGTAATGCCCAGTTCTTCGGCCAGGAATTGATCCATCACGTCACGCATACCGCGGAAGATGTGCTCCACCTTGCCCGCCATGCTGGTGGTGTCGGGCGTTTGCGCCGACGCGCTCGACGGTGCCCAGATGACGCCCGCCGCTAGTGCAAGCACGCCGAGCACAAGAGCAATCGATGTGGCGTAGAACAGTTTCTTTTTCATTGTGAACCCTCCCTTCGTGGTTTGTTGGTTGTTGCCATCGGTTGGCATGATGTACGATAGCGGGAAGGTTTGGAAGGGCTGTGCAGAGAATGTGAAAAATGTGTGCAAATGTGTAAGAAAAGTGTTAAACACCGTCAGGTGTGTTCCAGGATGGTGTGCGCCAGGCGGAGCGCATAGGGCACACCTTCGCGCAGGCGTACACCATGCCACGAGAGCAGCTCGCCATCCACCAGGTGGACCTGTACCGCGTCGTTCAGGGTGCTGCGTACCTCGGCGGCATGCTCTTCGCGGAAGGGGTAGGGTTCCGACGCCAGCAAGACGACGTCGGGGCGGGCGGCGCGCAGCGTTTCCCAGTCGAAGGCGGGGTAGCGTCCTTCGAAGACGTTGACGCCTCCCACGAGCGTCAGCAGGTTGTTGATGAAAGTTTGTGTTCCGGCGGCCATCCACGGCTCACGCCAGATGACGTAAGCAAAGCGCCAGGGGGTAATCTCGGCAGCGCGGGCCTGGGCAACAGCTGCTTCGATCTCTGATGCGAGACGGGCAGCCTGTTGGCGACGATTGAGCAGGCTGCCGAGCGTACGAATGTCGGCGATGGCTTCTTCCACGGTAGTGGGTTCGGCCACCCAAACGGGCACCCCAGCGGCTTCGAGGGTTTCCACGTCTTCGCGGCGGTTTTCCTCGCGGTTGGCCAGCACGAGCTGGGGGCGCAGGGCAATGATACGTTCGATTTTGGGGTTCTTGGTGCCGCCTACCCACTTGTCGGGTGTTACCTGGTCGGCGGGGTGGACGCAAAAGCGTGTGTAGCCCACCAAGGCATCGCCCAGCCCCAGCGCGAAAAGGGTTTCGGTGGTGCTGGGCACCAGGCTGACCAGACGTTCGGGGGGTTCAATCGGGTCGAAACATTTGCCGCGCACATCGCAGAGTGGCATGGCGTTCCTCCTGTTCGAGTCGTGCTTGTTCTGCCTATGGAAGTATAACTGGGTTGGAAGCGCGTGTCATTTTGGGCTGAATGGGGCCATGGGCGGCAAAGCAGAAGAGTTGACAGGTGAAATCCTTTTCTCGTACAATGCCTGCGTGCATCATGCCTTCGTTTCGCATCCGCGTCGTACCACTCGAACAATCGACCCTCAGGAGTCTTCCGCATGTCCTCGCACGATGAAAACGAGTACCGCCCGTTGATGATGCGTGATTTGCCCTTCGATGAGCGCCCACGTGAACGTTTGCTGAAACATGGCGCTGGCGTGCTTTCCGATGCGGAACTGATTGCCATTTTGCTACGGACTGGTGTGCGTGGGATGAACGTCGTGACGCTGAGCCAGCACCTGCTGGTGCATTTTGGTGGCTTGCTGGGGCTCTCTCGCGCTGATGCGCTTGACATTCAGCAAAGCGCCAGAGGGTTGGGCCCTGCCAAGACGGCGCAATTGCTGGCCGCGCTGGAAATTGGGCGTCGCTTGGCACGCATGACGCCCGACGCCCGCGCCAAAATCGGTTCCCCCGAAGACGCGGCCCGCTTGCTCATGCCCGACATGATGCATCTGACGCAAGAAGTGATGCGCGTGGTGCTCCTCGACACCAAAAACATGGTCATGGCGGTCAAGACGCTCTACAAGGGAAGCCTCAATGCCTCGGTGGTACGTGTCGCCGAAGTCTTCCGCGATGCCATCCGCGCCAATGCCGCTGCGATCCTCATCGCCCATAATCACCCCAGTGGCGACCCCACGCCCAGCCCCGAAGATGTGCGCGTCACCCAAAGCATTGTGGAAGCCGGTCGCTTGCTCGACATCAAAGTGCTCGACCACCTGATCATCGGGCAGAACCGCTGGGTCAGCTTGCGCGAACGTGGGTTGGGCGGCTTTGTGTGAGCGACCTGCTGAACGTGAGAGGAGACACACATGCAACACCTTTCGCCGCTTGTGGCGGCTGTGATTGCCTGGCTGTTCGGGATTGCGGCCGCGGTTGCGCTGCCCGTGCCGTTCGGCATGTGGGGATTGGTGGCGTGCGTGGCCTGGCTCGGCGTGGGGGGGTATCGGTGGCATGCCTGGCGGCGTGCTCGCCCTGCGGATGTGCTCTTTCGCATTCATCCTTTGCGCGACCGACGCTTGTTGGCGCTTGTATTGGTGGCGGCGTTTGGGAGTGGTGCTGCGCGTACCGCATGGGCACGCCCCACCTTCGATGCCGACGACCTGGCGATGTATAACGACCTAGGCGAACGCGTGCGTGTCGAAGGATGGGTGGCGGCCTACCCCGAACGTGAGGGCACACGCCAGCGCCTGCGGATTGCTGCCGAAGCCATCATCTTGCCGAACGGTGAACGCCGCCCCGTGCAAGGGCACTTCATCGTCTCGCTGGGGCGTTACCCGGCTTACCAGTACGGTGATCGCCTGGCGGTGCGTGGGATACTGGAAACACCCCCGACCTTCGACGATTTCGACTACCGCGCCTATCTTGCCCGCAAAGGCGTGTATAGCCTGGTTCGACGTGCGTCGGCCACGTTGCTGGAACATGGGCATGGTCGGCGTTTCTACCATCTGCTCTACGCCGTGCGCGATCGAGCGTCGGCCACGCTGAACGCCATCACACCCGAACCGCACGCGGCCTTGCTGAATGGCATTCTGCTTGGTATCGAAAGCGGCATTCCCGACGACCTCATGGAAGCGTTCAACCGTACGGGAACCACGCACATCATCGTGATTTCGGGTTTCAACATTTCCATTATCGCGGGGCTCTTCCTGGTACTGGGCAGGCGGCTGGTGGGGGAACGCCGTGCCACGTGGCTGGCCGTGGGGGGGGTGGCGCTCTACGCGCTGCTCGTCGGGGCAGATGCCGCCGTCAGCCGCGCCGCACTGATGGGCATTCTCTACGTGGTGGCGCTCCATCTCGGTCGGCGCAGCCTGGCGCTCAATTCGTTGGCGGCCAGTGCGTTGGTGATGACGCTTGCCAACCCGTTCACGCTGTACGATTTGGGGTTTCAACTTTCGGCGCTGGCAACGCTGGCGCTGATTCTGTTTGTCCCCGCGCTTACCGTCTGGGTGGAACACCGCCTCGCCTGGTTGGGGACACGTCGCGCAACGCTGATGGCGCTGTTGAATGATGCACTCATCGTCACGTTTGCTGCGCAGTTGCTCACCACGCCGCTCATCGTGAGCGTGTTTGGGCGGCTCTCGCTGGTTTCGTTGCTCACCAATCTGTTGATTTTGCCTGTGCAGGCGTGGGTCATGCTGGGTGGTGGGGCGGCATTGCTGGCAGGGTTGGTCTGGTTGCCACTGGGGCGTCTGCTGGCGTGGATCCCGTGGCTGGGGCTGACGTGGACGTTTGCCATGGTGGAATGGACAGCGCGGTTGCCCTTCGCCAGTGTGGATGTGGGCGGGTTTGGGACGCGCAGCCTGTTGGGCTACTACGTGGGGCTGGCGCTTGTCTGGGGGTATGCCACGCAGCCCCCCTGGCGCGAACGTGTGCGGATGCTCTGGCAGACATACGTTGCACGTTGGCAAACCGTGGGGCTGGCGGTGCTGATCGTCTTTGCCGCATTGCCCTGGCTGGCGGCGCAACATGCGCCCGATGGGCGTTTGCACCTCTACGCGCTCGACGTGGGGCAGGGTGATGCGCTGCTCATCATCACCCCCGATGGCAAGCAACTGCTCATCGACGGCGGCGCCGATCCACAAGTGCTGCTGGCACGGGTGGGGACGCATCTGCCCCCGTGGGATCGCACGCTGGACATGTTGGTGCTCACTCATGCTGATGCCGACCATTTGGGCGGGCTGCCTGGTGTGCTGGAACGGTACCAGGTGAACATGGTGCTTCAGCCTGGACTGGCTGACGGCACGGCATTGTGGGAAGCGTGGGAAACCGCGCTAGCAGCCGAACAGGCGCAGCTGGTCGAAGCCCGCCGTGGGCAGCAGTTCGACCTGGGGGCGGGGGTCTGGCTCGATGTGTTGGGCCCGCCGCGCCCGTACGTGCAGAGCGATCGTCTCGAAAACGACAATTCGGTGGTGATGCGTCTGCGGTATGGGCGGTTTTGTGCGCTGTTGACGGGCGACATCGAAGCCCCCGCTGAAGCCGAAATGGTGCGCAGTGGCGTGCTGACACCGTGTGGTTTGCTCAAAGTGGCGCACCACGGCAGTGCTTCATCCACCACACGCCCTTTCCTCGATGTGGTGCGCCCCCGCTTTGCCGTGGTTTCTGTGGGGGCCGGCAACCGCTACGGTCACCCCGACAACGTGGTGCTGGGGCGGTTGCGCGATGCGGGTGTGCGGGTCTGGCGTACCGACGAAGACGGCACGGTACACGCTGCGACTGACGGGCGCATGCTCTGGATGGCGACGGAACGCTAACCAGCCGCCAACGTGCATGTTGGCGGCTGGTTTCCGATGGCAGGGGGGCTCAGGAAGTGAGGAAAAGCCCCATGAAAATGTTGTGAGTGTATGTGCCACGAGGTGTGCGTACGGCACGGCGTTGGATGGCTTCGATTTCGAAACCAAGTGAGCGGTACAGATGCACAGCGGGCGCGTTGTTGGCAAAGACTTCCAGCTCGGCTTTCTCGTAGCCGACCACACGGCACCATTCGATGAGGGTTTTCATCATCTCGCGCCCCACGCCACGGTTGCGGGCAAACGGCAAAAGCCAGATGCTGAGCGTCGCTACGTGAAAATCTTTCTCGCCAAAGCGGCCGGGGCGTGCTGTTGCCAGCCCAGCAAAATCATCTTCCACCTCGGCGACCAGATAGAGGTAGCGTGGCAGTTTCAACGAGACCATGAACTCGTTGGCAACCTGCCCGATGCTCACATCTTCGACCCCGATGTGGAAACTCTGGCGCGAAACATACCCCAGCCCGCTGGCTGCCCGCCACACATCGCGGCGTTTCATCGGACGCAGGACGACGGGAGCGCCGTCCTTGGTATGCGTCTGAATTGGCCAATCAATGTGTGCCGAAGGTGGCGTCTGCCTCTGTTGTCGGACCATTTCACCCTTCCAGAAGGCGATGCGCGGCGGTGTATGGATCGATCCCGCGCCGCGTAATTTCGTCCAGTGTGCGTTCGTATTCGCCAGGCGGTAAGCGGCGGCGCAAGCGTGCCACCAGTTCACGCCGCAAAATTCGTTCGAACTCGTTTTCGGCACGGAGGCGCACACGAGTTTGCCATTCGCCACTCTCTTCCAGGTAGCGGCGATGCGCCTCGATCGCATCGGCAACCTCTGGGACGCCTTCCCCACGTGTGGCTACCGTCGGCAGAATAGGAATGTTCCACGCGGAGCGCGGATGCCCCAGGTCGAGCATCATGCGCAGCGTGCGTATCACGCGCGTAGCGTCGGGGTGGTCGGCTTTGTTGACGACGAAAATGTCGGCGATTTCGAGCAGGCCTGCTTTGATGCTTTGCACATCGTCGCCCAGGCCGGGCACTTCGATGACGATGGTGGTATGCGCCTCACGGGCAATGTCCACTTCTACCTGCCCCGCGCCGACCGTTTCGATGAAGATGAGATCGAACCCGGCAGCATCCAGCACCGAGACCACATCGCCGGTGGCGCGTGCCAACCCCCCCAGGCTCCCGCGCGTCGCCATGCTACGGATGAAGACGCCCGCATCGCCGGTGTGGTCGCGCATACGGATACGGTCGCCCAGCAGCGCCCCGCCCGAAAAGGGGCTGGTGGGGTCGATCGCCACAATCGCCACACGCTTGTCGCGCTCTCGAAAGACTTTCGTCAGTGCATTGACGAGCGTGCTTTTGCCAGCCCCCGGCGGCCCGGTAATGCCAACAATATGGGCGTGCCCGGTGCGTGGATAGAGCTGCGCCAGAATGGCTTCCCCCACAGGCCCGCCATTTTCCACGCGGGTAATCGCCCGTGCCAGAGCGCGACGGTCGCCTGCAAGCAATCGTTCGACCAATTCGGTGGCTTCTGGCAGTGTGGTATTCATGCTTCTTGCGCCTGGTCGTTGTTTTCAGGAGCGGGCGTTTCTTCGGGGGGCAGTTTGCCGCGTTTGCGCAACTCATCTTTCAAAAAATCGATGATGGTGCTCATCAGCGTACCGGGACCAAAAACGCCCGCCACGCCATATTGCTCTTTGAGAATTTTGGCGTCGCTCTCGCTGATAATGCCACCGCCGAACAAAATCACATCTTCGAGCCCATTTTCATCCATCAATTTGCGCACACGTGGGAAAATCGTCATGTGCGCCCCGCTGAGCAAGCTCAAACCAATCGCGTCCACATCTTCCTGAATGGCTGATTCCACAATCATCTCGGGTGTCTGGCGCAAGCCGGTGTAAATCACCTCGAATCCGGCATCGCGCAAGGCGCGTGCCACCACTTTGGCGCCACGGTCGTGGCCATCCAACCCCGGCTTGGCAATCAAAATGCGAATGTTGTTCAGGCTGTTGTCGCTCATGTCGTTGGACCCCCCTATGCAGTTGTCTCGCATATTTCTCGGCTTCGTTGCCGAAACACATGCATTCTATGGGCTCACACCACTGGTGAATTATACGAAAAAGAAAAGCGCGCTGCAATCAGCAGGCGACGGGGATGTGGTTGTGCATCCAAAACGATCGTTCATTGAAAAGGCGCTTGCTCCGCACAAGCATCTGGTGTTATACTGAAAGACGCCAATCCCTTGTCCTGTCAAAGTGGTGGGAGCGACGCCATGAGTGATGAAAAAGACAAAGACAAGAAACCTTCGGATGACACAATGTCCAACCTGCCAGACTGGTTGCGCGATTTAGCCAAGGAACAAAGCGATGCTGCACAATCGGCCTGGACGGATGACATTGATTTCAGCGAATTGCCCGAATGGTTGGTCGAGGATGAGCAAGAACGCATGCCCGAAGTCGGAAGCAGCGAAAGTGTCTTCGTGACACGCAAGCCGCAAGACCCAGCCGAAGTGGTCGAAGGCAGTGGCTTATTGGCAGGCGTTCCCAACCCGATTCCGATTGAGCCGATTATCGTCTTGCCGCACAAAGTGCCCCCCTTCCCATCCAGTATGGTGGGCGAGCCGAGCGAAGCACCGTCACTCTCGCTCGACATGGCCGACACTGCTCAACAAGCCATCCTCGATGAAAAGCCGCGGCGTCAATCTCGCAGGCGCCGTATGCCGCCGCCAAAAGAACCCAGCCGTGCTCAACGCACAGTGCGCCTGGTGTTGCTTCTGCTCGCGCTGATCGTACTCGTCATACTCATCATCAACGGATTTGTGCTCTAAAACGATATGAACGCCTACACACGTGTCCTCGAATCGTTGTTGTACGCCGACATTGACAACCTGCGCACGGTTGCCTCTTTGATCGACCAGGTAGCAGGGCATTACCGGTTTGTTGCCAATGGTGTTGCCGCGACAACGATTGCGCCGCCATCACCCAATCTCATCAATGGGCTGAATTTTGCCGTGCGCGAGATCGAAGAGACGACGGGACGGCACATTTTGGCACAGGGCATTGGCTCCAGCCTGGCTGTTATCACGCCTGAAAACGCCGAAGGGCAGGGCGTGGATATGTTCCTCGCGACGGTCAGCCTGGTGAAACCAATGAATGTCGCCATTTTTGCCTTCGATGAAGAGGTTGACCTTCCAATCGCTATGGTCGCTGCCGGGAGCCTGCCCACACGTGTGATTTTCCGTCTGGTGGCAGCCCCTAAAACGCTCTCGTGGGGGGGGAACCTGCTCGAAGCGATTGCCACGCTCAGCCAGACACCGCCCGACGTGATTCTTGTCAGTGCGGCAACATTGCAAGAAATTCCCCCCAGCCTCGAAGAGTTGGGGCAGAGCATTGCTCTATTGCAGGATATGCACGAACCACGCGATCGTGCCCTCGTGATCGTGGTGGGGTCCAAGGCTGTGCAGGATACGCTCTACCCGCTTCTGCATAAAAACAGCACACTCGAAGCCGTTCTCATCGAAGACCAGCCCGACGAATACACCGTTGCCGAAGAAACGCTTGATCTGCTCGAAACCTACTATCAGGAAACGCGCATTGCCCGTCTTCCCGGTTTTGGCGCTATTCAGAGCTGGTCGAACTTTACCATCCGTTCGGCTCCCGCGATGCGCACGTTGAGCATCCGCCATCTCAGCCGCCAAACGTCTGGTTCCATCCTCTACGCCTATATCGGCTCCGAAGCGACACAGGTGGTCGCCGCCAATGCGACCGCCTATCGTTCTTTCATCGATGTGGATTGGGGCACGGGATACAGCCTGGTGAACCTGCTGCAAGGTGAGGTGTTGGAGCAGGTGCTTCGCTGGACCCCCGGCATGACGCCGGAGCGGGATTTACTAGCGCTTTTGTGGCAGCGTGCATTGCGCCCCCACATTCGTCCGACCATGGAAGATTTGCTCTGGCTGGAACATGCCGCTGCGCGTGTGCTCTTGGGCAAAACCATTCGCACATTGCCTGCCACCTATCGCCATGAAACTGGGTTTCCCGCCCCTGATTTTCTCATTGGCTCGGGTGGGGTCATTCAAAACGTCCCACGCCCGGCGCAGGCAGCCATGATATTGATCGACGCTGTGCAGCCCGTTGGTGTGATGCGGCTTTTGCGAGAACGGCTCGGATTGCTTCCGTTGGTGGGCTATTTGGCAGAAGAAGAGCAAAGGCTCGTTGCCGACTTGCTGCGCTTCGACATGTTCGAAACATTGGGGACGCTGATCGTTCCCTTTGGAGAGATGAGCCCGGGCAAAAAAGTGCTCGAATTTACCATGCCCATGCCTGGTGGTGGTGCCTATACCGTCGAAGTCGAAGCGGGACAGCTCTACCGCGAGTACGTTCCGCCCGGTGCGAAACTCACGCTTGAACTCAAACCGGCGCGTGGCATCGACATTGGCGAAGGAAGTGGCCGCAAGCGCACCGTGACCATTCATGGCGGTTCCGTTGGTTTGATTGTGGATGCACGTGGCCGCCCCATCCCACAAGTCGAAACCCTCGTCACGCAACGTAAACTGGTTCAGGATTGGATGCTCTATGTTGGTAGCTGAACGCTATACACCCCAGGAATTGATTGTTGCGCCGTTGGTGCGCATTCAACGCGAACGCCTGCTTAGCGCACCTGGTCTGGTCTTGGTGCAGCAGGGGCGCACTGTCCAGGCCAACGACGTCGTCGCCCAGATGCCGGGACGACGAATCCTGCACATGTTCGATATTGCCGAGATGCTGGGGCTGAAAAAACTGTCGGCTGTGAAAAAAGCCCTGCGTGTTCAAGCCGACCAGCTTGTCGAAGAAGGCGAAATCTTGGCCGAAGCCGGCAGCGTCATCCGGCGCAAGCGTGTGCGTGCGCCGATGCGAGGGCGTATTTTGCATATCGATCCCTATGGCCGCATTTTGCTGGAAACGATCGGCGAAGAAGAAAACCTGCGTGCCGGCTATCGTGGCAAAGTCATCGGCCTGTTGCCCCGCTACGGAATCGTGATCGAAGCCGTTGGGGCGCTTGTCCAAGGCTGGTGGGGGAATGGGCACACCAACATCGGCGTGTTGCGCATGGGGGTCAAACGCCCTCACGAAGTGATGCCCAGTCGTCGTTTGGAAATTGGCATGCGGGGCATGATTATTGTTGCCGGGCGCACGGTTGAACCGGCTTTCTTCGAAGCGGCGGCGCAAGTGGGCATTCGTGGCCTGATTGTAGAAACATTGCGTCCCGATTTGTTGGATGTTGCCAGACAAATGCCCTACTCTGTGGTTGTGCTGGGGGGCTTCCACCGTGAACCAATGGCGCAACCCGCCTTCGATATTTTCAGCAATTACGATGGGCGTGAAGTCATTATCAACGCGGTCGAACCAGATTCGTCCGAACGGAAGTTTCCCGAAATTTTCATTCCGTCCATGCGTGCCGAGGCTCGTGGCGATGCCCTGGTACCCGAATTGGGGCGCCCCTTCGATGTTGGCGACGTTGTGCGTGTGCTCACGCCACCGATGATGGGGCGGGTTGGTGTCATCACCGAGCTGGATGTCAATGAAGGGCCAACCGAAACTGGGCTGGAAGTGCCCGGGTGTCGGGTCTCGTTTGGGCGGGGTACAGAAATGGTCTTCCCCTACGCCAATCTGGAACGTCTCACTGGCGCTACGCTTTCACTCGACCAACCTGAATAGACAGGGCAAGAACGCAGGGTGTGCGCTCCATCGAAGGCGAGCCGTCCGCACGTCAGTCGAACATGAGGAAAAGCACTGTATGGAACTTTCTGCATACCCTCGTCCCAAAAACGATACAGGGCTTGGCATTCATTGGTCGGCGGGGCCTGCGGGCGCTGTTCCTCTGCAAGAAGTGCGCACTCGTTGGCTCCCTGAATTGCAAGCCATGAACATCAAATGGGTGAAAGTGTTGCACGATGGCGCCGAAGATCTGTGCGAACTGCTCCTGGCGCATGACATCATGCCCATCGTGCGGCTCTACCGCTTCCAACCCAACCCAGGCTGTCTGACACCTGAGCTGATCGAGCGGCTGAAACGCTTTGTGGCCATTGGCGTGCGCTACTTCGAGGTCAATAACGAACCGAATTTACTGGAAGAGTGGCAGCCTGGCGAGTGGCAGAAAGCTGGTGAGCAACTCCCCATTCTCGTGACCGAGGCATGGATTGCCGATGCCGAAACCGTGCTCGAACAGGGCGGCTTGCCTGCCTACCCTGCGCTCACACCAGGTGGCCATTGGGACGATGTCGATTTTTTGCACCGCAGTTTGCGCTATCTCGCCGACAAGGGGCGCACTGACTTGTTTGCTCAGGGGGGATGGTTGTCTATCCACAACTACTTTCTCAACCACCCACCCGATTACCCCTACGACCTCGTCAACCAATTTGGCGTGCCTGTTTCTCCCGAAGAAGCCGAACGCCATCGCTTCGCCATCGCAATCGAAGAAGTCAACCGTCATCGGCTGCGAGGGCGTGCGCCGGGGCGTACCCTGCGCAGCGATAGCAATGGGTTTCTGAAATACCGCCTCTATCGCGACATCTTTGTGGCGTACTTTGGCTTCGAAGTGCCCATCCTGACGACCGAAGGGGGCATGGTCATGGGGCGTGCGCAGGACCCCCGTTACCCCATCGTGGATGAAACCCTGCATACTGCCTGCAACCTGTTTGGCTTCACGCATATGGCCGACGCGCCCGACTACTACTTTTGCAATTGTCCCTGGCTCATCGCCAATGCCGACATGCACCACGACAATCCCCATTGGGAAGAAAGCGCCTGGTACTCACCACGCTGGCCGAATGGGCAACTCCCCATCGTCCAAGCAGTGAAAGAGCGCGCGCCCTGGCCGGTGCGCGTACCACGTCATACCCCCACGGCTGCCCTGACGGTGACGGTGCATGACGGCGAAGGGCAGGTGGTGGTATTGCGCCGTGATTCGGGCGATTACGTGAGCGAGGCGGTCGTGGATCACGATGCGCGTGCGTACTTCGAGCAGGTTCTCCATGGCACATACACCGCCGAAGTGGTAGGGACGCGTGTGCAAACCGAGGCGATCTCGGTGCCCGGCGAGCCGCCTGCGCCTCTGATCGTTCCCCCACGCCTGAGCGCCATCGAAGGGGAGCTGGTCAATGCGCCCCCTGTCACCGACCTGACGCTTTTTGTGCAGGATGAAGGGTTCGAGCGGGTGGAGCGGCGTCTGCGCATCAACGACGCCACATTTGTGTTCGACCGGCTGTGGGCAGGCACGTACCGGCTTGTGCTCGAACAAAACCCCCATGTCCAAGCAGGCCCCATCACCCTGGATGGCCGCGAGCGTCGTCGTGTGCGGTTGATTGTGCCTCAGGTGGAATGGCAATTCGAGGTGAAGAACCCCAGTGGCGATGCCACAACCGAACGGCGCTCACGCATCATCGTGCGTACCCCCGGCTTGCGTGGCCGACGTGTTTCACTGGAAGCTCCTTGGGCATTGATTGCAGTCCCCGTTGGCAACAAGCCCGACATCGACCCAGATGCCGCCGTCATCGAAAATCTCCCTGCTGCCACCTACCGCCTGCATATCGACGATATTCCTGGCACGGTGGAGCTCATGCTTGATGGTGTCAGTACCGCCGAGGTGCATGTGCGTGAGGTGCTGGTGCAGCCGATCGTGGAACAGGGGCACATTCGCGGGCGTGTGGAAAATGCCCCCTCGACGCCCTTGCGCCTGCTTCTGTTGAAGGGCGATACCATCGTTGCCGAAACGAATACCGATGAGCGTGGGGCTTTTGCGTTCGATGCCCTCTCCGCCGGTCGGTACGTGGTGCATGTGCCGGCGCTTGACCTGCGTTCGGAGGAGGTGGCAGTGGGCGGCGAAGCTCCCTGGGATACCGATATCACGCTGCGCGTCCCTGTGTTGCCCGTCGGGCGTATCACTGGGCGCGTGCGTAACATGGCCACACATCCCATCCCCGTGCTGTTGGAGCAGGCCGGGCGCGTGGTCGCCGAAACGATGACCGACCCGCACGGCAACTTTGTGTTCGAAGAACTTGCCGACGGCGAGTACACCATCTTTGTCCCCGCAATCGAACAACGTTCAGCGCCCATCCGCATCGAGCACGAGCAGACGCCCGAAGTGCATGACGTGGTGTTGTCTGCACCACCACCTGCGCTTTCGCGCATTCGCGGGCAGGTGCAAAATGCCCCCACGCCGATCGTGCGTGTGTTGCTGCAACGCGAAGATGGCGGGACGGTTGCTGAAACCACGACTGACGAGCAGGGGCATTTTGTGTTCGAGGAATTGCCGGCTGGCACCTACCGACTGTTTTTGCCCGCACTCAACGTGCGCACCAAACCGCTGACACTCGACGGGCAAAACGAAATGCACATTCGCATCCCCATCCCGCCTGCTGTTGGGCAACCTGTGTTCGATACCTACGTCTGGTTGGTGGCGGATGACGCCCGTGCAGGCGATGTGTACGCGCTGGCGTTGCCGCTCATTCAGCGGCATGGTTGGGCGTTCGGGTTCGATAGCCAGGCCGCACGTCTGGCGCGGCGCGTGATTGTCGTTGGGACACATGCGCCGTCTGCTCCACAAGACATCACCATTGCCGCACGCGCGATCGCCGATGATGTGCTGGCGCTGGCTGACCGCATAGCGGCATTGGAGGCAGCCCTGTGAGCGAACGGTACAACGATGCCGAACCGTTGGGTGTGCGCATCGAGCCGGCCGATGTGCCCCCCGGGGCGTGGTTCTGGAAAGCGGTTTACGTGCACCATCTCACGCCTGCCGAAAACCAAGGGCGTAACCATTTGTGGGTGGACGTGCGCAACGAAAACGGAGAGCGGATCATGGGCAGCCGCGTGCGTGTTTTCTGGGCAGGGGGAGAAGGTGAAATTCGCATCGAAAAGCCCCCACATGAACCAGGCGGCAATATGCCACTCTACCGGGGAAATGTGTACACCGTCGAAGCGTTGGGGGTGCCGGGTGAAACAGTGCCAAGCGACCGTGTGACCGGCATTCACACCAACCACCCTGGCGAAGGCGAAGGCAACGACCGCTTCCGCCATAGCTTCTATGTGGTCTTTCAACGTGCCCGTCAGCCAGCCCCTGCAACGACGCAAGAAAAACCGTTGCCTCGGTATGTGCTCTTCGGTTCACCAGACGACCGCCGCACTGAAACCGTATTGCGCTTGCTCGATGAGTGGTTGACAACGCAACCGCAACAGGTGGTGTTTGGTTTCTCTCCAAAGGAAGCCCGTGCCGCCCAACGGGTCTTGATTGTGGGCGACACCCGCCAGGTGAGCGGCGAGATCGAAGCCAACCTGCGTGAAGCTGGATGCGACGTGATGCGCGTCGTGCCCACGTCCTGGCGCGACACGCGCATGGCGCTCGACCGGTTCATACGTTGAAACAAACGTGAAAGGGGCATCCGTATGGCGCAACCAGATGTTGCCTGGGCCATTTGGAAACCATCACCCAACAAAAATCCTCGCAACGGGGTCAAAGTCGATACCATTGTCCTGCACGCAACTGCGGGGCCGCTCGAACCTTCGCTGAATTGGCTTGTCAATCCAAAGAGTGGCGTCTCGGCGCATTATCTGCTTGGCAAAGATGGCACGCTCTACCAACTGGTCGAAGAAAAAGAGATGGCGTGGCATGCCGGCGCCTCGAAAATGCCGCCCCCAGACAACCGCGAAGGCGTCAACTGGTTTTCGATTGGCATTGAAATCGAAAATGCCAACACGGGCCACGACCCCTACCCGCCAGCACAACTCGATGCGCTGGTGCGTTTGCTCAAAGACATCGTGGCACGCCACAACATCCCGCGCCAGAACATCGTCACCCACAAAACCATCGCCATCCCCGCTGGGCGCAAAAGTGACCCCGCCGGGCTGGACGTGGAAGCCCTGCTCGATCGTGTGTACGAAGGACAAGCCCCACCAGCATTTGTACGCAACCGCCCACGCATTGGCGTGCACGCCCGCAACGATACCGACTTCACCCCCGCCGACTACGAAATCATTCGTCGAGCACGGGTCGAATCGTTGAAAACGCTCAGTTTCCTCGAAGAGGATGTGTACCGTCGCTGTCGGGAAATCAACCCCAATATGGAATTCATCGTGCGGCTCTACAAGCATATGCCGCGTGGCAATGTGCCCTCGCCGCAGCAATTTGCCGACGAATTCCGCGACACCATCAACCGGCTCTTCGAGAAGTTTGGGATTACCAAATTCGAGGTGCACAACGAACCCAACCACCTGACAGGGCTGGAAGGCTGGGGGCAATCCCGCGAGGATGCCATAGCCTTCAACACCTGGTATCAGGAGGTGTTTGCCTTGCTCAAAGCTCGCCATCCCTTCGCCCTGTTGGGGTTTCCAGGACTGGCAGTGCCCCACAACGACCTGGAATGGCTCGACTGGTGCCGCGAGAGTATCGAAATGAGCGACTGGTTGGGATGCCATGTCTACTGGCAAACGCCACCCGACCAGCCGGATACCTACAAGCAGGAATTTTGGGGGCTTCGCTTCAAGTTGTACCATGCCAAATTCCCCCACAAGCTCATCGAAATCACCGAGTTTGGCAACTCCAACGGGCAAAGTGGGTTACCTGTTTCGCGTGAGGAATTTGCCAGACAGTACGTCTGGTGGTTGACTGAAATTCAAAAGTACCCCTACTTGGGGTCGGCGCATGCTTTCATCGCCACCTCACCCGACCCACAGTGGATACGTGATGGCTTTACCTGGGCAGACGAACAAGGCAATCTCTTCCCCATTGCCGACGCCGTGGGCACACAAGTGCCACGCCCACCGCTTCCCCCGGAGTGGGGGGCTGCTTGGCAGGGCTTCAACCCCGGCAGCCGCTTGCAACCAGGCGAACGTAAGCGCGTGAGTGGCACGCTCATCAACACCGGACGCCGCCCCTGGATTGCCAAAGGCGATACAGCCATCATCTTGGTTCAGCGTTGGCTGACACCAGGATTTCAGGTGGTTGGTACGCCGCAGTTTTTGCTGTTGCCACATGATTTTGCTCCGTCCGACAGTGCCACCATCCAGCTCACGTTGACAGCGCCCAGTACACCTGGCACGTACCTGCTGCGGTACGACCTCTACGACAAGGGCAACAAGAAGTGGCTGACGCAACATGGGGCGCGTGAACTGCACTACACCGTCGAAATTGCCGCTGAAGCCACTGTACCACCATTTCGTGTCGAATGGGTGAGCGCCACCGTTCCTGCCGAAATGCAACCCGGCCAACGGGTCCCCATCACTGCCACAGTGCGCAACGTGGGCACCGCGACCTGGCGTGCTGGTGGTGAACCAGCCAAAGGCGTGGTGCATCTCGGCTATCACTGGATGACCGCCGACGGGCGCGAAATCGAAGGGCAAACACGTGGTGTGCTCCCCCGCGATGTGGCGCCAGGCGAAACCGTGACGCTCGAAAACGTCGAAATCGTCCCCCCCGAAACGCCGGGGGCCTACACCCTGCGGCTCGACATGGTGGCTGAACAGATTGCCTGGTTCCGGCAGGTGGATAGCCGCCCTCACACCGTGCGTGTGCGTGTTCAGCCGCCGCCTGCCCCACCGTTCCGTGTCGAATGGCTGAGCGCAACCGTGCCCGACAGCCTCGACGTGGGGGGGAAGGCGCGTGTGACGGTCAGCGTGCGCAATACTGGTAGCGCGACCTGGCGTGCAGGTGGCGACCAGCCGCAAGGGATTGTGCGGTTGGGCTATCGTTGGAGGCTGGCTGATGGAGCAGTGCATGAAGGGGCTGAACGGGGGCGTTTGCCCGCCGACGTTCCCCCGGGCGGCACAGTTACCATCGCCATGGACATTCGCGCTCCCGATGTGCCAGGAACGCATACGTTGCAGCTCGACATGGTGGCGGAGCGAATTGCGTGGTTCCACGAAGTCGGTGGGCAAGCCTTGGTGCGTACCGTGCGCGTCGAGGGCGTGGTTGCCACTGGTCCCCAGCTGGATTACCGGTGGCTCAACGTGCAAATACCGCGCCAGATGCGTATCGGGCAGACGGTGCGTGGGCGCGTCGTGGTGCAGAATACGGGCAGCGAGACGTGGCGTGCCCGTACTCCGGATGGGCGCGGCATGGTGCGATTGGGCTATCACTGGCTCACGCCCAATCGGCAGCCCGTCGAAGGCTGGCCTGATATTCGTGCCATGTTGCCTTACGATGTACCGCCGGGGAACAGCGTAGCTCTCGATGTCGAAGTGGGCCCCCCGCCACAGCCTGGGACGTACGTGCTGGCGCTCAACCTGGTCAAAGAAGGGGTTACCTGGTTCCCCAAAGAGCCCGCTCCGCCTGGCTTGATCACGGTGCAGGTGCTCCCCGCTGCTTCCACGGAAACGCCCTGGGGCGTCTTGTTCGAGCGCCACACCATCCCAGAACAGATGGAAGCGGGTGAAACCGTCGATATCACGCTGACGGTGCGCAACACAGGTGAGCGCCCCTGGCCAGCAACGGGCAAGCAAGCCGTGCATCTGGCGCGGCATTGGCTGGCAGACGATGGACACGTTGCCGGTTGGTGGGACAGTTTCCGCATTCTCTTGCCCCATGATGTGGCGCCGGATACGAGCGTGGTGGTACATGCCCGTGTGCAGGCCCCTGATGAGCCGGGGACCTATCGCTTGCGTTGGGACCTGGTCGTGGAAGAACAGTTTTGGTTCAGCCAGAAGGGGAATACGCCGCTAGTGGTGCCTGTGAACGTGAAGGAAAGCCAGCGTCCTGCGTGGGCGGTGGAATGGTTGGCGCACGAAACACCGGCGCGGTTGGCCGCTGGCATCGAAACGCGGGTAGGCCTGCGCCTGCGCAATGTGGGGCGCGAAGTGTGGTCGTCAGAGGGGGATGTGCCTGTGCGTATTGGCTACCACTGGTACGACGAAGCGGGCAACCCGGTCCCTGCCATCGAAGATGTGCGCACGGCTTTGCCCGATGAAATTCCACCAGGAGGCGAGGTGAGTTTGCGTGCGGCTCTGGCAACCCCGCCGCAACCGGGAACCTACACACTCGAATGGGACCTGGTGCGTGAAGGGGTTGCGTGGTTCAAGGATGTGGGGGGACAGCCCTTGCGCGTTGCAGTGGTGATCGATGAAGCGACACGCCCGCAATGGACGGTCCGCGCCAGCCATAACCCCGATGAAGCCGTCCTGGTGATGGATGGCAACCCAGATACCTTCTGGGATAGTGGCGTCCGACAGGTGCCTGGCATGTGGTTCGAAGTTGATTTGGGCGCCCCCCTTTTGATCGACGCGGTGACGTTTCGCAGTCCCGGGCGTGGGTATCCCACGGGCTATCGCGTCAAGGTAAGCGCCGATGGGCAAACGTGGGCAATCGTCGGCGAACGCTCGTTCAATTGGAAAGATGTCTATGTTCCTTTCGATGTGCGCCCTGTGCGATTCATCCGTATCGAACAAACAGGCCGCCCAACCTGGGATGCCACGTGGCGTATCAGTGAAATCGAAGTGCGCGAAGCTCCGGCTTGGCAGGCCAAAGCCAGCCACAACCCCGAAGCCGCTTCATTGGCAATCGACCACACGCTCCAAACGTTTTGGAGCAGTGAAGTTGCACAGGTGCCGGGCATGTGGTTCGAAGTAGACATGGGGAAGGTGCGGCGTATTGACACGATTGAAATCATCAGCCACGAAAACA
Organism: Ardenticatena sp.; assembly: GCA_015487975.1. Taxonomy (GTDB): domain Bacteria; phylum Chloroflexota; class Anaerolineae; order Ardenticatenales; family Ardenticatenaceae; genus Ardenticatena. Next base: position 37,665 of record WFOS01000004.1, on the reverse strand, counting down.
TGTTTCCGCTGGGGTATCGTGTCCGCTTGTCGGCAGATGGCGAAAAGTGGTTGACCATTCAGGAGCGCCGTCAGAACTGGAAAGATTTGTTCGTACAGTTTGCGCCCATGGAGGTGCGATTCATTCGTATCGAACAGACAGCCACCGCTCCCGATGGGCGCCCCTGGCGTATCAGCGACATTCGCACACGCGAAGCCGCGCCGTGGCAGGCCAAAGCCAGCCACAACACCGAAGCCGCCCTGCTAGCGGTTGACAATCGATGGCTGACACAATGGAGCAGTAATGCGCCCCAAACGCCCGGTATGTGGTTCATGCTCGATTTGGGTGATTTGTTTGCGATCAGCGCGTTGCACATTTTCAATGGCGACAAACCGCATCACCCGCGCGGCTTTGAAATTCTGGTTTCAGCGAACGGGAAGGATTGGAAACAGGCAGCCCAACAGGCCAACAACACCGGCCCGATCAGCCTGGCATTCGCTGAACCCGAGGTGGCACGTTTCATCACCATTCGCCAGACAGGGCGAGCCTCTGTGCCTTGGGACATCAACTGGATTATCGTGGAGCGCCAACCTGCACTGTAAAGCAGGCGAAGCAGATTGCAGGGGGCGCATACAGAGCGCCCCCTTTTTCGTGCGTATCACTTCATGCTAGGATTGCATCGCACTGTGAAAAGCGAAAAAAGAGGAGTGGCAAATTCGTATGGAACATTACACCATTTTGGTTCTTGCTGGGATTGTTGTTCTGGGAATTGGATGCCAATGGCTTGCCTGGCGCTTGAAACTTCCGGCAATTTTGCCATTGCTCATCACCGGTTTTCTGGTTGGCCCCGTATTCGGGTGGTTGCATCCCCGCGAGTTGTTGGGCGAACTCTTTTTCCCGTCTATTTCGCTCTCGGTTGCCATCATCTTGTTCGAAGGAGCGCTGACGCTCGAATTCAGTGAAATTCGCCGCTTGCGAGGCGTGGTGCGCAACCTCATTACGGTGGGAGCGCTCGTCACGTTGATTGGTGGTGGGCTAGCGGCCTGGCTGTTGGTAGATCTTCCGTGGCTCATCGCGTTGCTGTTTGGGGCATTGATTGTCGTTACTGGGCCAACCGTGATTGGCCCCTTGCTACGCAATGTTCGTCCCACACAACGTGTGGCTTCGATTTTGAAGTGGGAAGGCATCTTGATCGATCCTATTGGGGCGTTGCTTGCCGTCATCATTTTCGATATCATCATTGCCGAAGGACCAGTGGGCAACCCTTCGCTGATCGCTTTGAGCACCTTTGGGCGCATCATGGCGATTGGCCTGGTTTTGGGGGTGGTGAGTGGCTACATCACCGCTTTCGTCATCAAACGCTACTGGGTGCCCGACTACTTGAACGAGCTCTTTGCACTGGCAATGGTGGTTGGCGTTTTTGCGCTTTCCGACGTTTTGCAGTCGGAATCGGGATTGCTGGCGGTAACGGTGATGGGTGTTGTGTTGGCCAACAGTGGCTTGCATCAGCTGCACGATATGTGGCATTTCAAGGAGCGTATCAGCATTCTGCTGATTTCGACGCTTTTCATCATCCTCGCTGCCAATATCACCTTCGACCAGTTGAGTCTGTTGGGCGTCAACAGTTTCATTCTGTTGGCCATCGTGCTCTTTGTGCTGCGACCACTCAGCATCTGGGTGAGCACGCTCAACAGCGATTTGTCTCGCAATGAGCGGCTTTTCCTCTCTTGGATAGCGCCGCGCGGTATTGTGGCTGCATCCGTTTCGTCGCTCTTTGCGTTTCGTTTGGCAGAATTGGGCTACGAAGAAGCGGTTGTGCTTGCCCCGCTCACGTTCCTGGTGATTGTCGGCACCGTGTTTCTGCATGGAAGCACAGCGAAATGGGTGGCGCAACGCCTGGGTGTTGCCGAGTCCGACCCGCAAGGCTTCTTGATGATGGGGGCAACCATCTTTGCACGGGCGCTGGCGACACTCCTCAAAACAAACGGCTTCGCCGTCTTGCTGGTGGATACGAACCGTCGCAATGTGCAGGCTGCCCGCATCGAAGGGCTGGAAGCGTACCATGGCAACCTCTTGTCCGAAAGTGTCCAGGATGACCTCAATTTTGGCGGGTTGGGGCGTTTTTTGGCGCTGACCAGCAACGATGAAGCGAATGCGCTGGCATGTGTACAAATGCGCGACACATTTGGGGCACGCAAAGTCTATCAATTGCCGCCGCGCGGAGAAAATGGTCAAGAATTTGCCAATAGCCTGATGGGACGCATCCTCTTCGATGAGCGTGCTACCTTCGAGATGCTGGAAGCACTCATGGAACGGGGAGCAGTGATCAAGGCAACCCTGCTGACCGAGAAGTTTACATGCGATGAGTACCGTCGCATGTGGGGTGAATACGCCTTGCCACTGTTGGCATTCCGTGGCAAAAAAGTCATCGTCGCAACAACAGATGAACCCTTCCAACCCGAACCGGGGTGGAAGATCGTCTCGCTGGTGCTGGAAGAAGAGGCCAAACGCGCCGGTGTTCCCGTTTCCGAAACTGCTTGAACGAGTGAACGATGTCCTATGACCAGTTCGAGCCCATACCGCGCAGGCGACAACGTCGTCGCCTGCGCTCTGGCTTGCGCCGCGAAGTGCTCGAAACCATCGCACATGGCTTCCTAGCGTTGAGCCTGGCTGTCAACGTGCTGGTGCTGGTGTTCTTTTTCTGGATGTGGTCGGGCACATCCTCATCGGCTTCTCCGCCGCAGACGCCGCTGGTTGTGGTGACTGCCTGGACACCCACACCAGTGCGCACGCCCACGCCACTCCTCACCGCCACGCCTGCCCCAACACCTACGCCGCATGTGCCACGCATTGGCATTATCGCGGGGCACTGGCAAAACGATAGTGGCGCGATTTGCGCGGAGACGGGCTTGCAAGAAGTGGACATAACGCTGGCAGTCTCGCGCAAGGTAGTGGAACGTTTGCGCCGTGCGGGGTACGACGTTGACCTGCTCGCCGAATTCGATCCCCGGTTGAATGGATATCAGGCCGATGCACTCGTCTCGGTGCATGTGGATTCGTGCGTGACGTTCGAGGGCGCAACAGGCTTCAAAGTGGCGCGTGCCGCTACCAGCGTGATTCCCGATGCCGAAGACCGCCTGGTGGCGTGCCTGTATGATGCGTATGAGCGTGCGACTGGTTTACCACGCCATCCCGGAAGCATCACGTACAACATGACGGGGTATCACGCGTTCTATCGCATTCATCCACAAACCCCCGCCGCCATCATCGAACTGGGGTTTTTGTACCACGACCGCGAGATGCTGGTGAACGAACAGGACCGCCTGGCACGGGGCTTGGTGGAAGGGATCACATGTTTTCTGGATGGCTCTTGAACGGAACAAGGAGTGAGTTTCATTTTTGGCTGCTCATGCTATTATCAGGCGCGGGTTGTGCCGAAAAAATGGACGATAGATGGCAAGACATTTGACCGAGAACGAACACCACAAGGTGGAAGGTATGAAACGTCCGGTTCAACAAGCCCAAATGGCCACATGGCTGGTGCATGTTGCCTGGCTCATGGTCGTCCTCGTTGTGGCCATCCCCTTTCGCGATGCCATTCCCTTTGGTCGTTGGACGATTTTGGGGGCGCTTCTTGCACATTTGTTTGCCCTGCTGACGTTGGTTGTACCACGTTTGTCTGCTCGCCGTGGGCGCGAACTAGCCTTCCTTGCCGATGGTGTGGTGCTATTGATGGTGTTGCACGTTGCCGAAGGCGCACTCGCAAACGTGCTGGTCATGCTGTCGCTGGCACCTGCATTCTGGTTGGCTCGACACTTCGAAGCTCGCTATGGCTTTGCCGCGTTGGCATTCATGGCGCTGCTCGATCTTACCCTGAACCGCCTGCCGCAGGGCAACGATGCCATTGTGCAGATGGGCTTCTGGTGGCTGGGCGTGCTGGGATTGTTCGTGTTGCTGGCATGGCATGAATTGCTGGTAGGGGGCATTGGGCGGCTTTCCTCGTCTGACGGTGTAGATGATGAAGTCGGTGCCAATGCAGTGACCACACTCAGTGAACAATTGCCAACGCTCTCGGGGGTAGGCCCGATCATCGAAGCAGGTTTGCAAAACGCTGCCAAAGTACTCGAATCCGCCTATGGTGGAACCGTGCGTGGGGTAGGATTCACCTTTAGCCCCACCGATGTCAACCAGTTGCTGGTTGTGGCCACGCATAAGATCGAAGCGACGTGGTTTGGCCGACGGGTACAGTTTGCCTCGCTGCAGGAAGCTTTCAACACGGGGCAAATTCAGGTCGTGCAAGCCGATATCGAGGTAGGACGCGAGTTTCCCATGCTGCGTCAGCACTGGTTGCTGGTGGTGCCGCTCTACATGCGCCTGGATGTGTATGGCGTTATGGTCTTCGGTATGCGTAAGCGCCCCGATCCAGAACAAGACCGTGCGATCACCTATGTGCGGGCCCTTGCCAACCTCGTCAGTCTTTCACTGTATACGCAAAAAATGGCGTTGGAATTGCAGCGCAGTCGCGAAGAAATTCTGGCCGACGAGGAAGATTGGCGGCACAAGATGGCACGTGACTTGCACGATGGCCCTGTTCAGCGGGTGGCTGCGATTGCCATGCAAGCTGACTTCATCATGGCGCTCCTGCGCAATCAGCCCGACCGTGCTCCCGAGGAATTGCAGCAATTGCGCGAAAATGCACTGCAAACCGCGCAAGAACTGCGCACGTTGATGTTTACGCTGCGGCCGGTGGTGCTCGAAACCGAGGGGCTCATTCCAGCTTTGGAGCAGTATGTGAAACGCCTGCGTGAACAGGACAACCTGAACATCACGCTCTACGCCGATCCACTCCCCAAATTGGACGAGACGCTCGAACAAACGGTTTTTGCCATCGTGCAAGAAGCCGTTGGAAATGCCAAAAAACATGCCAAAGGGGCACCCATCACAGTACGTGTGGAGCGTACCGCGCGAGGCTTGCTCGTCCAGGTGCAGGATGAAGGCCCCGGATTCGACGTGGAAGAAGTCCTGGGACAGTATGGCCGTCGCACCAGTTTAGGCATGGTCAACATGCGCGAACGCGCCGAGATGATCGATGGTGTGCTTGACATCGAAAGCGCACCTGGGCACGGCACAACAGTGAGCCTCTTCGTGCCGCTATGACCCCGTTTGCCTGGTGGCCGCGCGAAGTATGGCTGGCGTTGCTTCTTGCTGGCACGTTGTTCGCCCGCAGTGGGGTGCGCTGGCTCTCGTTGATCGCCCGCGCTGCGCCGGTCCGATACAGCCGCCAGGCGGCGCGCTGGCGTGCGTTGCTGGCACGCGCTGGGGTTCGCACAGCCTTGCGATGGAGTGTGTACCTCGGGGTCCCCTATGTTGCGCTTTTGAGTGGGGGACTCTTTCCTCATGAACTGGGATTGATTTGGCCCCCAGACGCCACCTGGCGGCAAACGTTGGTGGCACTGGTTGGGCTAGGCAGTGTGGGGATGGCCATATTCGTCCATGCAGCACTTGTCTGGCCGCGCCGTCAATACCCACCGGAATGCCGCTTGTGGCAAGCACCATTTGGTTTTTTCCTCTTCTGGCCAGATATCCTGCTGGTCCACGCCCATTGGGCGTTCTATCGCGCGGTGGCAATGGTGTTGACAGGGACGATTGGTATAAGCGCCTTCCTTGGCCTTGTGCTCATCTTGTTGGAATGGTGGCTCGACCCGGCCTGGTGGCGGCGTCTGCAACGCCCGCACATGGCCATGCACCCTCTCTTTCGCTGTATGATGGCCATCGTGGCAGCCGTCGGGTTCGCACAAAGTGGGTCTGTCATACCGGCACTGGTGGGGCACCTGCTGGCAGAGCCACTGCTCTTTGGCGGGGGATTGTTTCAGCCGGCTCGCCACGCTCGCCGTTGACTTCACGCCTTCCCTCGACGTGGCTTGCTCCAAAGGCAACTCCTTCTATAATGACATTGCGTTTCCCGACCGGGTACGTGACGCGCCGGGCCACGTTGCGCCAACACCTACTCAAAGGGCGCGGATTTCCGCAGAAGCGCAGCGAGCGGCTTCGGCCGAGCAAAGCGCTGGTTACGCGCCCACCGTGTGTACACGGGTTCGCACACGTCGCCGGCCACACGGCCCGGTGGAGAAACGCCTGAGAGCCACCGGGGGGACCCGTCCGGTGGCTTTCTCATTGAAAATAAAACAATGCTATCTCTCGCTGAGATTGCCTTTTCCCAGGTTTGCGTTTATGGTTATGTGGCGTAGTCGAACCGGAAGAACAACGTGGTTGCGGGGTTTCTATGCGGAATGAACGAATTGCCGATGACATTTACATCTTCACAAGCGAAATCTACGCGCACGTCACAGCAACAGCAATTCTGACAGACGAAGGCGCGATCATCATCGATACCCTGCCGCTGCCAGAAGAAAGCCGCGAAATGGCTGCGTTCGTGCGCCGACGCAGTCCGCAAGGGGTACGGTATGTCATCAATACCCACTTCCACGCCGACCATGTCAACGGTACGTACCTGTACCCGGAAGCTCATGTGATTGCTCATCGCCGTTGCCGCGAATTCTTGCTGACGTTCGGGCAATCGGCATTGGAGGCTGCCAAAGCCGAGAACCCGGCACTGGAAGAGGTGCAGCTGGTCATTCCCAATATCGTCTTCGACCACGAAATGGCGCTTCGTTTGGGGAATCGTTTGCTCTATCTCTTGCATTTGCCGGGGCACACTCCTGATAACATCGGTGTCGTGATCGAAGGGGACCGGGTGCTCATTGCTGGCGATGCGGTTTTGCCTGTGCCATACTTTACCTGGGACCAGGCGTTGCCGCGTAGCGCATGGGGTGATTGGCAGACACTCTACCATACGTTGCAACGCATTCGCGAAATGAACCTGGAAGCGATTGTGCAGGGGCATGGCGATGTCTTGTTGCGGGGGGAAATTCCCCATGTCTTGCAAGACCAGATGCAGTATCTTGATTGCCTGCACGAAAAAGCCCGTGCCTTGCTGGATGCCGAGGATATCCGCGCTGCAATTGCCGACAGCATTCCCGAAGATTGCGCATTTGATACGGAAGAACGCAAAAGTAGCATCAGCAGCATTCCGCTGGATGGCCTTGTGCGGTATATGCACCAGGCCAATCTGTTGCGGATGTATTCCGATCTGAAAGCGCAGCAGACCACTGCGTGAAAGCAGAAAACACTCCGCTGCGGTGCCCTGGCGGCACCGCAGTTTGTTTTCACTCCGTGGCCGTGGGGGTTGCGCTATGGTACCCCTTTGCCATCCCCCGTATTGTTCGTATAATCGCGCCGCATACGAGATTCAACGGGCAGGCTGCCCGTTAGGTGAAGCCAAGGAGGATGAAGCCCATGATTTCAGCCGGTGATATGCGCCCCGGAACCGTCTTCGAGATGGACGGTGAACTCTATCGTGTGTTGACACACTCCCAAACGCACCTGGGCCGTGGGAGCGCGACGGTGCGTGTCAAATTGCGCAACCTGCGCAGTGGCGCCACTATCGAACGCACCTTTTCACCCACCGACCGCTTTCAGGATGTGCGTCTTGAATCGCGCAAAATGGAATACATCTACAACGATGGCGATTTCTACTACTTCATGGATCTTGAAACGTATGAACAGCCCGGCGTGCCGGCCTCGTTGTTGGGCGACCAGGTCAAGTTTCTCAAAGAAGGGATGCAACTGGAAATTGCATTCTATGAAGGTGAGGCGATCGAGATCGAGTTGCCCCCCACTGTCGATCTGGAAGTGACCTACACCGAACCGGGTTTTGCTGGCGATACAGCGCAAGGTGCGACCAAACCCGCCGAGCTGGAAACCGGCCTGACAGTCAACGTGCCGCTCTTTGTCAACACTGGTGATGTCGTTCGCGTTGATACACGCACTGGCGAATACGTCACGCGCGTCAAATCGGCGTAAAAAGTGGCAAGGGATATGTGCGCGATCGACGTGCACATTCATGGGAGGAACATCATGGCACGACCAAGCGCACGCGATTTGTATGACCCCACCAAAACGCAATTCATCTTCGAATGCCCTGGTTGTGGGCAAAAGTACAAGATTGCCGGGGTGCAAATCGAAGACGAAGAAGAGATGGCGTGCGACGATTGCAATGCGGTTTTCCGTATTCGCCTGCGCGATGATTACCGCGGGATAGAGATTGTGACGATTCACGGCCCGACTGGCGCGCCATTGGGTCCCGCGGAAACGGAGGAGCGCCAGTAATCACGACGGCGCTCACATGAATATGCCTGGCAACGCCGCCTGTTCGACACAGGCGGCGTTTTGTCTGCCAAGTTGAACGAAAACAGGAGGCCCCTATGTCCGAAACGATTGTGTTTACACGTGGTGTGCCGGCTGACGACAGCTTCCCCTCGGAACGTCTGGCGGAATGCGCCGTCGCGGCGCTGCGCGGCCCCGATGCGGTGCGTGTGATGCAGTATGGCAAATCGTGGGGATATCCCCCCCTGCGTGAGTGGCTTGCTGAGCGACATGGCGTGCGCCCCGAACAGGTGATGTTGGCGAATGGGTCGCTTCAATTCGTCGAATTTGTCTCGTGGGCGTACCTGCAGCCCGGCGATACAGTGTTCGTGGAAGTCCCCACCTACGACCGCGCGATTACCCTTCTGCGCCGTCATCGCGCCAAGGTGGTTGGTATCCCCCTCGAAGCCGATGGGCCTGACATCGCGGCACTGGAACGGGCGCTGCAAGAGACAACCCCGCGTTTCTTTTACATCATCCCCGATTTCCAGAACCCATCGGGCGCGACGGCTTCACTTGAAAAGCGGCAACGCTTGGTCGAACTGGCTCGCCAGTATGGCTTTTTCTTCGTCGAAGATGCCCCGTATCGCCCCTTGCGCTATCGTGGCGAGCCGCTTCCCTCGCTCTACGACCTGGGCCCCGACGTAACGTTGCAAATGTCGTCCTTCACCAAGCAAATCAGCCCTGGTGTGCGTGTGGGCTACCTCATCGGTGATGAAGCGCGGCTCACCCCCATTGCCAAGGTGGCCGAAGATACGTACATCATGCCGAACCACCTGGGCGCGGCCGCCGTCGACGAATTTTGCCGTCGTGGTTGGCTGGATGCACAGCTACGCTTTTTGCATGCTCTCTACCGTCCACGCCTGGAAGCCGTCTGTGATGCAATCCGCACGTACCTGCCCAATGCCGACTGGATCGAACCCGATGGGGGCTTCTTTGTCTCAGTCAATCTGCCCGAAGGTGTGACATCCGAGGCCTTGCGGGCGGCAGCACGCGAGCAGGGCCTGGTGTTGGGCGATGGGCGTGCGTTCTTCGTCAATCCGTCAGATGGTGAGCGATTCTTGCGTCTGCCATTCTGCGCTCTCACCCCCGACGAGCTGCGCGAAGGGATACGGCGGTTGGCAATGGCTGTCCAGGCATTGCAACAGGCCAACGCCTGAGAGGCGTACCCTGACACTCGCTTGGAGCGTGTCTGGAAACCTGTCAGGGAGGTAAACGCCTGACAGGTTTTTGTTGGAAGGTGCGTGTTGCAGATGTTTTCCTTTTCAGGCTGTTCCTCGTATACTCAACCGGCCTGCACGCACCTTTGAAAGGCGTCGAAACGTGGGCGCTCCAGTGTATCCAAACATCCAATGTTGACGGTATCTGCATGTTCCGCTTTCGCACATGGTACGCCATCCACAACTCATTTGACACTGCGCTCCAAACATTGATTGAAGACGCCATGCGCGATGCGCGGGTGCGTCCGCCTGATGTGGCGCTCCTCTTTGTGAGTGAAGCGCTGGCACACCGCGCAGACGATGCCCGCGAAGCGGTCTGGCGAGCATTGCGCCCGCAAGCACTGGTGGGGGCGACCTCATCTGGTGTGATTGCCGAGGCATACGAGTTCGAGCACGAGCCGTCGCTGGTGCTCATGGTGGGCTGGATGCCCGGTGTGCAGGTACGTCCCTTTGCCTTGCGCCCGCCTGATTGGCGTGCCCTTCTGCATGATGCCACCGAGTTTTGCACGCGCACGCATCTTTCTCAGCGCACACGTGCCGTCTTGCTGCTGGCAGATCCCTTTACTACCCCGGTTGAACATGTGTTGAGTGCTTTCAACATGTTTATGCCGGGAATTCCGGTCATTGGTGGAGTGGTGAGCATCACTGCGGGTGGCAACCGATTGTTCGAAGGAGCGACGACGCACAAGGCGGGGCTGGTAGGCTTGACATTGAGCGGCAACCTGGACGTGGATGTGGTGGTCTCGACAGGGTGCCGACCGGTCAGCCCGATCTTCAAAGTAACCGGCGCGCGCGACAATGTGATTCTCTCGCTCAACCATCAGCCACCGTTCGACCACATTCAGGCCTTGGTGGACCGAATGGGGAATGTAGACCGCGAAACGCTGTCGCGCGGGGGATTGTTGATCGGGCGGGTGGTTGGCTCGTATCGCGACCATGACGACTTGGCGCAAACCGGCGAGTTCCTCATCCGCAACATTCTGGGCGTGGATGCCAGCACCGGCGCGATTGCCATTGGCGATGACATTCACCGGGGCGCATTGGTGCAATTCTTTCTGCATGATGCCGATGCCGCCGCCGATGACCTCGCCATGCGGCTGGCGCCTCAACAGCTTTACGAGCCCCCAGCAGGTGTCTGGCTGTTTCCCTGCAATGGGCGTGGCACAAACCTCTACGGGCACCCGAATGGCGATGTGCAAATCGTGCGTGGCATAGTAGGGGATGTTCCGCTAGCCGGGATGATGTGCGCTGGTGAGATTGGCCCGCTGGGGGGGCAAAACTTCTTGCACGGACATACCGCTTGTGTGGCGCTGCTTCGTCCAGCAGAAACGTCCAAAGCCCAGGCCTATGAGACTGAAACAGTGGCAACCCCAACCGCCTGCTTGCTCTGAATGGCGTCAGTTGTCTGAAAAGGGCATCGGTTCATTGGACGGTGGGGAAAGCAACGCCCGCGCAAGTGGCAGTTCGCGGCGATACAATTCTGCCAGGTGGTGCAAGAGCACTGGCAGCGAATTCTCCTCGACGAGGACTTGTTTTTGTTCCTCAGGTATTTGGAGCACGTACGCTGCCAGATACGCCAGCGATTGCGGCTCGCCGGGCAAATCGTGCCCACCCCCTTTCACCAAATCGGCCTGGCGCAATACTTCGAGATAGCGATGCACCAGAAGACCCACGCGGTTCATCAGTCTCGGCAAAGAGGGGTCGCGTTGGTTGCGTAGGTGTAGATATTCGACGTCCGCATACAAGTAGGGGCGGTCGGTATGGATGTGCTGAATGCGGAAACGGGCTTGTCCCACGCCGACAATGTTCATGCGTCCTTCGTCCAGCGGTTCGACCTGCAAGATGTGCGCTGCGGTTCCCACTTCGAAAATGTCGGGCAAGGGATCGCCGACTTCACTCCCATGTCGAATGGCGACTACGCCAAACGGTTCACCATTGCGCAGGCATTCGTTCATCATCTGTTTGTAACGCTCTTCGAAGATGTGCAATCCCAGCGGCATTCCCGGAAAAAGAACAAGATGCAGCGGGAACAGGCGTAGTTGTGGCATGGAAGAACTCCTTTTTCTCTCTCTTCATATCCTCATTGTAGTCTGGCATTGGGAAAAACCAATTGGGGTTTGCGTCGTTTGGGGGGGCGAAGGCGTTGAAAAACAGGCTCGATTGTGCTACAATGGGGCAGACATTCCAAACACGATCGAGAATCGAAGCGAGGTGCGATGACAGACGTGAAACAACAACATGTGGCTCCCGATGCTGCCGCGATTGCCCGCACGGCAGTCGATGCCGCCGAAGATCGCAAGGGCAGCAACATTGTGCTCATCGATGTGCGTGGGCAATCGCCAATTACCGATTACTTTGTGATTGCCACGGGGGAAAGCGACCGACAGTTGCGTGCGCTTTCCAAGGCTATCGAGGATCGTTTGCGTGAAGATTTAGGCGCCAAGCCATTCCATCGCGAGGGTGAAGCAGAAACGGGCTGGATTTTGCTCGACTATGTGGATGTGGTGATTCATCTGTTTTCACCGGAGCAGCGTGCGTACTACCAGCTGGAAGCACTCTATGAGAACGCCCCCGTTGTGCTCCGTATTCAGTAGAGCAGACATGATGCCAAACGCCCCTCATGACGAGGGGCGTTTTTTTGTGCTGCGTAGTTTATTCGTAAATCCAAGCGTCGGTGTTGCGCGTGTAGGCGCACATTTCATCTTCGCTGAACCAGAGCGATGTTTCGAAGGCCGCGGTTTCTGGGCTGTCCGAAGCGTGCACGATGTTACGACCAATGTCCATGGCGAAGTCGCCACGAATGGTGCCAGGTGCGGCATCCACGGGGTTGGTGGCGCCCACTGTGTTGCGCACAGCCTTGATGGCATTCTTGCCTTCGACAATCATCACCACCACCGGGCTGGATGTGATGTACTCAATCAACCCGTCATAGAATGGCTTGCCTTTGTGCACTGCGTAATGCTGTTCAGCCAGTTCGCGGCTCACATTCATCATTTTCAGCGCCACGACCTTCAGGCCGCGTCGTTCCAAGCGGCTGATGACTTCGCCGGTCAGGCCGCGTTGCACGCCGTCCGGCTTGACAATCACAAGTGTGCGTTCCATGGGTCTGTTCCTCCTTCTCTCTGCCTGTATGGCATCTCGATGAATTTGAATGCTCAGCGAAGTGGTTTGGCACGCTCGTATTGGCGTGGCCAATCCACGTCGTAGCCCAATGTGTGTGCCGCTCGCAATGGCCATTGTGGGTCGCGCAGCAGTTCGCGCCCGAGTGCTACCAGGTCGGCTTGCCCAGTGCGCACAATGTGGTCGGCCTGCTCCGGGCTAGTAATCACCCCCACGGCCATGGTAGGAACGCCTGTGGCCGCGCGGATACGCGCGGCAAAGGGCGTCTGGTAGCCCGCTCCCACAACGTCGGGTGGAGGTGGTGTGGGGAGAATCCCCCCAGACGAGCAGTCGATGACATCCACGCCATGTTGGTGCAGTCGAGGCGCGAGTTGGACGAAATCTTCCACTTGCAGACCACCTTCGACCCAGTCGGTGGCGGAAATGCGCACAAAGAGCGGCTTTTCTTCCGGCCAAACGGCTCGCACGGCGTCCACGATGCGGAAGAGCAGGCGAGCACGCCCCCACAAATCACCGCCATATTCGTCTGTGCGGTGGTTGCTCAGTGGGGAAAGGAATTCGTGCAGCAGGTAGCCATGGGCGCTGTGAATTTCCACCACATCGAATCCTGCTTGCCATGCCCGTCGTGCTGCGGCTTGCCATGCCGAAATGATGGCTTCGATCTCGTCTATCGAAAGCGCGTGCGGAGTCGCCCACTTTTCAGCGAATGGAATGGCGCTGGGCGCGACGATGGGGTGCGGACCAAACCCTCGTGCACGCGAAAAGGCTTTGCGCCCGGCGTGCGCCAGTTGCACGCCAACCGCTGCGCCATGTTCGTGGCAAAAGGCGACAATGCGTGCCAGCGGCGCCACCTGCGCGTCATCCCACAAACCCAGGTCTTGCTCGCTGATGCGTCCGCGTGGCTCGACAGCCGTGGCCTCGGTGATGAGCAGCCCACACCCGCCGATGGCACGTGCCCCCAAATGCACCAAATGCCATGCCGTGGCCTGCCCATCGGGACCCGCTGAGTACATGCACATTGGCGACATGACGATGCGGTTGCGAATGGTCAGGCCGCGTAGGGTGTATGGCGTAAACAGGTGCACGGACATGTGCCAGGCTCCTTCTGCTGTCTGATCGCGGGCTTAGTACACTCAATTTTGCCAAAGCGTCAAGCCACCCTCTCTCTGTGAACAATAGCACAAATGGGAACGATGCCACGCTTTGCCTTGCCGTGGTTTCCGCGTACCATGGTTGCGCTTTCATTTCAATCTGACCATTGTGGAGGTGTGCATGCAAACCCCAACCTGGGTGCATGATGCTGTCTTCTACCAGATTTTCCCCGACCGTTTTGCACGTGGGGTGACCAGTCCATCCAACCCGCGTTTTGAACCATGGGATGCGCCCCCAACGTTTACGGGGTTCAAGGGAGGGGATTTGTGGGGGGTGCTCGAACGTCTTGACTATCTGCAAGATTTGGGGATTACCGCCATCTATTTCAACCCGATCTTTCAATCGGCAGCCAACCACCGATACCACACCCACGATTACTACCGTGTTGACCCCTTGCTGGGGGGGGATGAAGCGTTTCGTGCCTTGCTCGATGAAGCCCACCGCCGCAGTATTCGCATTGTGCTGGATGGTGTCTTCAACCACGCCGGCCGCGGGTTTTTCCAGTTCAACCACATTTTGGAAAACGGGGCATCGTCGCCCTATCTGGCCTGGTTTCACGTGTATGGGTTCCCACTGCACGCGTACGATGAGCAACACCCGCCCAATTATGCCGCGTGGTGGGGCATGCGGGCGTTGCCGAAATTCAACACCGACACCCCCGATGTGCGCGAATTCCTCTGGCGTGTGGGTGAATACTGGATTGAGCAGGGGATCGATGGCTGGCGGCTGGATGTTCCCAACGAGATTACCACGCCCGGCTTTTGGGAAACGTTCCGCGACCGTGTCAAACGGGCAAACCCCAACGCCTATCTCGTGGGCGAGATTTGGGACGATGCCACTCCCTGGCTCGACAATCGCTTCGATGCTGTGATGAATTATCTTTTCACCAAGGCGGTGCTAGGGTTCTTCATCGGCGACAAACTCGACCCAGCGTTGGTGGATGGTGTAGGCTATGCGCCTCTTCACCCGCTGGATGCCGAAGCGTTTGCCCAGGCGATCGAAACATTGCTGGCACGCTACCCGCGCGAGGCAACATATGCCATGCTGAACGTGCTCGGCAGCCACGATACGCCGCGCATTCGCACGCTGGCGCGGGGAAATACCACGCGCCTGAAACTGGCGCTTTTCTATCAAATGACCTACCCTGGTGCGCCTTGCCTCTACTACGGCGACGAAATTGGCATGGAAGGCGGCAAAGATCCCGACAACCGACGTGGATTTCCCTGGTTGCAGCGTGAAGCGTGGGATACAGACGTTTTGGCTTGGACCAAGCGGTGTATCCGCCTGCGCCATGTGCATGGTGTGTTGCGGCATGGTGCTTATCGCACGCTCTACGCCCAAGGTGATGTTGTGGTGTATGCACGATTCACCGGACATGAGGTGCTGGTGCTGGCCGTCAATCGTGGTACGCAAACGGTGCGCTGCGATGTGCCGATTGGCGACCTGGCGGACGATGGGGCGCTTTTTGTGGATATCTGGAATGGTGGAGCGCACGTCACAGTGCAAAATAGGGTATTGCCCGAGTTGTGGCTGGCGCCAGGCGAAGCGGGTGTCTGGCAATATGGGATGCGTCCACAGGCTTGAATGCGTTTTCAACCACAGTATAATGCAGGGGTGCGCGCGTTTCTTTGCCTGCCCGGCACGCTCTTGTGGATGTGAATGACACTGTGAAAAGGAGTTCAATACACATGGATATCAAATGGTATGGTCATGCCTGCTTTCGGATTCGTCGAAAAAACGCGGTGGTGGTGACCGATCCGTTTCCCCGTTCGCTGGGGTACAATCGTCCGCGAACACGTGCCGATATCGTGACGATCAGCCACGACCATCCTCACCATAGCGCCCGCACTGGGTTTCAGGGAGCGCCTTTTTTCATCACGGGCCCGGGCGAGTATGAAGTGGCAGGTATTTTCGTAACAGGTATTCGCACGTACCATGATACGCAAAAAGGTGCTGAGCGTGGCTCCAACACGGTGTACATGATTCGTTTCGACGAGTTGAATGTGTGCCATCTGGGCGATTTGGGGCACGTGCCCTCGCAGTCACAGGTGGAAGACCTGAGCGAAGTGGATGTGCTGCTGATACCGGTGGGCGGTGGTGGCGCGCTGACGCCTGCCATGGCGGCGGAGACCATCAGCCTGATCGAGCCGCGTATTGTGATTCCCATGCACTACAAAACGGATGTGTACGATGGTGGTTTGCTCCCCGTGGAGCAGTTTTTGAAGGTGATGGGGGTCAAAGTCAAAGATGTATCCGTCGAAGATGAGTTGAAAATCCGTTCACGCACGCAATTGCCCGACGAAACCCAAATTGTTTTACTTTCTTACAAGTAGAGCACGATGCGTATCCGACCATTGACCGCACATACCAAAGAAGACCTGATGCGCGAATTGTCCGCGCTGGGGTGGACTGCTCCCGACGATGTGGCCGCCGACGCCGCGTGCGAGGCCTTTTGGGTGTCAGGGCTTACCCCGGAAGAAGTGGCATTGTTGCGCCAGGCGCACGTCGCGGGCGTGCAGGTGCTAATGCCTGAAGCAGCAAGTGCGGGTGCTGCGCTCCTGTTGGCAACGCAAGCCGGGATGCTGGCATTGGCAGACCTTGCCATGGCGCACGGCCTTCGTGCGCTGGCAGAGGCTGTGCGCCATGTGCATCATCGCTTGACGACCCCACCGCCCCCGTTGCGGATTGGCCCGCTGCTCTGTGAGTGGGGCACACGTACCTATGTGATGGGCATTTTGAACGCTACGCCTGACAGTTTCAGCGGCGATGGGTTGCTGCAAACGGATGACTGGGTGCAGGCCGCCGTCGAGCGAGCACGCCTCTTTGTCAAGTGGGGGGCGGATATCCTCGATGTAGGTGGTGAAAGTACACGCCCTGGTGCCCAGCCTGTGGATGAAGAGACGGAGTTGGCGCGGGTCGTGCCCGCCGTAAAGGCGATTGCGCAAGAGGTCGATGTGGCGATCTCGGTGGATACCTACAAAGCGCGTGTGGCCGCGGCCGCCCTCGAAGCTGGCGCGCACATGGTGAATGACGTATGGGGTCTGCGCATGGACCCCGACATGGCGCGTGTTGTCGCCGACTATGGTGTGCCGGTGGTGCTCATGCACAATCGCAGTCGCCCCAAGAATGCCGTGCAGGAAGCTCGGTTGGGCGCTCGGTACGAAGGAATCGAATACACGCATCTGCTCAACGACATTCTGGACGAACTCGAAGCCAGTATCGAAATCGCCCTGGCGGCTGGTATCCCTGAAACGCATATCATCATCGATCCCGGTGTCGGGTTTGGCAAGACGGTAGAGCAAAATCTGGAACTGGTCGATCGCCTGGATGTGTTTCGGGTGTTGGGATGCCCTCTTTTGCTGGGAACATCGCGCAAAAGCTTCATCGGCTACACACTCGATCTCCCGCCCGACGAGCGTGTCGAAGGCACAGCTGCCACGGTGGCTATTGGCATCGCTCGCGGCGCCGACATTGTACGTGTGCACGATGTGTTGCCGATGGTTCGTGTGGCCCGCATGACTGACGCACTTGTACGACGTAGGAGGGAATGATCAATGCCGACGATACCGCTGCCCTCAGAGCCTTCTCACACTGTCACCTACTACCGTGATGAACATATCGGCTACACCATCTGCCATTCGCGTTTGCCGAATGGCCTGCACGTCGTCAGTGTCCCCTTACCCGACCGGCTTTCGGTGATGGCAGTCTTATCGCTGGCTGTCGGTTCGCGCTACGAAGAGGATGCGCAGGCTGGTATTTCTCACATGATCGAACACCTCTTATTCAAAGGCACCACACGCCATCCCACACCACGCGACGTGGTGATGCCTATCGAAGGTGTGGGCGGGGTGTTGAATGCGCACACCACGCGCGAGATGACCAATTATTGGGGACATGTCCCCTTTCAGCATGCCGGGCGTTTATTTGAAACCCTATTTGACATGGTGACGCATCCGCTCTTGCGCGTCGAGGATATCGAGCAAGAAAAAGCCATCATTATCGAGGAAATCAACGCCAGCCTGGATATGCCCGACGAAGTGGCTGGCACGACGACGATGGCATTGTTGCATCCCGGGCATCCGCTGGGACGCGATATCGCCGGGACGCCCGAAACGGTCCGTGCACTCACACGCGAGGATGTGCTGGCATTCATGCAAACGTTCTATGGTCCACAGAATGCTATGTTGGCAGTTGCTGGGCGCATTGAACACGAGCAGGCAGTCGCGTGGGCACAGACGTTTTCGGCTGCATGGCATGGCGGTGCTGGTCGGACGCCGTTGCCAGCACAACCATTACCGCCAGGGCCGCACGTGCGTTGTGTGTCACGCGCTACAGAGCAAGTACACCTGGTATTGGGTGTGCGAACTGTGCCTGAACGTCACCCGGACCAGTACCCGTTGCTCCTGTTGAATGCGTTGCTAGGGGATGGCATGGCATCGCGCTTGTTCGTGCAGGTGCGTGAAACGTTGGGGCTCGCGTACCATATCGGCTCGTATGTCTCTTTCGGTACCGACTTTGGCGAGATGACCATCGAAGCCGGCGTGGATGTTAGCAATGTGTTGCGTGCGCTCGAAGCCATTGCTTGTGAGGTGCGCCAGATTGCTACTGATGGCCCAACTGAGGAAGAGGTCACATTTGCGCGTGAGTACGTAATGGGGCGATTGCTGCTGAGCCTGGAATCGGAGATGCGGGCGGCAGGCTGGTATGCAACGCAGTTGTTGCGGGGGGTGACGCCGATGTTATCGCCCACGGATGTGTTGCAAGCGTTGGCAGCCGTGCGTGCAGAGGATATTCAGCGTGTGGCGCACACATATTTTACACCTCCCAACATGGTGGCTGTATTGGTGGGCCCTGTTCACACTCAGCGAGACATTGCGCCACAGGCGCTGGAAGAACGCCTGCGTGCCTGGTTCGGCTGAGGAATACCCTCTGGGATTGTCCTTTGGCTCCATTCCCCACCCCGAAGGCACGGTGGCGCCGACGGATGTTCACCACCGCTGCCACCCTAAGGACCATGCTCATCACCCGGAACTGGCCCCGCACCGGTGCGTTGCCGCTGGCAAAGAGGGGCTTGAGGCTTCGGATTGTCGCTTCCACCGCCGCCCGCCGCAGGTCTTGCCAGGTGAACCGCAAGGTCCGCACTGCCCCGGCAGGGCGGGGTTGGGTCGGACATCGTTCCCGCAAGGGACAGGCCTCACACACTGCCCCATCGAGCCAGGCCACGATGGACTTGCCCGTCCATCTGGGCTGCACCGCCACCTGCTGCCCCTTGTGTAGTGGAGTCTTTCTTTCCTCCAGGAGGTGCTCCTTCGAGGTGCGACGCACCGCCTGATTTGAAGACAGCGTTCTCCAGCGGTGAGCACGCGTTCCAAGGCCCAGCGGCCCCTGCCCTGCCCCCAGGGTGTCGGTGACCGAAGGCCCCCTCGTGAGCCCTCACGCGCGAGAAGCGGCCAATACCAGCACGGCATAGGCCCAGCGAGGGTGTGGTACCCGAAACGCAGCACCTCGGCCACCAACCACCCGTCTGTTTCCAGACCGACGGCTCCAGCGCAGCAAGGGATACAAACGCACCCCGCCTGACCTCAAGAGGCAAGCACGCTTGACGTTACTTCGAGGTACGACGCACCTGCCAGGTGCGTCGTACCTCCTGCGCACCTCCTGAGCTGAAGGCGGCGTTTTCCAACGGTGAGCAGGCGTTCCAGGGGAACTGGCTGGAAGCGGTGATGGCTCCACCAGGCTCAGGCTGCCCGGTCGGTGCGCCACAATACGCCCTCTTCGGAGTCTGGCGCGTCTCTGGCTCGCTTTTTCCACGCTCTGTCTCCTCTCTTCCCATCCCCCACCACGTTTTGGGTCATCACCAGGAAAAATCCCTCTTGACAAACGCAATTTCTATGATATACTCGGGAACGTTCCCAGTGAGAACGTTCCAAAAAAAGGAGTGAATGGGGTGGCCACGATTTACGACGTTGCAAAACGAGCAGGCGTTTCCCGTTCGACCGTTTCGCGTGTGCTGAACAACCAGCCAGGTGTCCATCCAGAAACGCGCGAGCGGGTATTGGCTGCTGTGCGCGAACTCAACTACCACCCGAACTTTGCTGCGCGGGCGCTCAAACGCCAGCGTGCTGATGCCGTTGGTGTCATCATTCCGTCTTCGTTCCGTGAACCCCGTTCCGATGAGCCGCGCGGCTATTACTTCACCGAAATCATTCGCGGCGCCTACAACTACTTCACCGAACATCGCATGGCAGTGACACTGTTGGACGATGAAGGCACATTCGAGTTTTATCAGTCCATCTTCGAGCGCCGTCAGGTTGATGGCATCCTCTTCATCGATCTCGAACTTGGGTCTGACATGACCCGGCGTCTCAAGTCGCTGGGCTTCCCCTTTGTGATCATCGGCAATGCTGGCGAGCCTGATGTTGTCTGTGTAGACGTGGACAACTACGGCAGCTCCCAGCGTGTGGTGCAATACCTGTACAGTCAGGGGCATCGGCGTATTGCCATCATCAACGGGCCTGAGCGTCGGTTGGCGAGCCGTGACCGTCGGGCTGGTTTTCTGGCCGCGATTGAACATTTAGGCCTGGAATTGCCCGAAGAATACGACCAGCCTGGCGATTTCAGCGAGCGTTCGGGGCAAAAGGCCATGCGGCGTTTGTTGCAAACAGTACCGCGTCCCACCGCTGTGTATGCAGTGAACGACCGCATGGCCATTGGCGCGATTCGCGCTGCCCGTGATGCTGGCCTGAATGTCCCTGACGAAATCAGTGTGGTTGGGTTCGACGATATTCCCGTGGCACCCTATATCAATCCACCGCTGACCACGATGCGCCAGCCATTGTACGAGCTGGGAGCAGAAGCTGCTCGCCTGCTGCATGAAATCATTACCAGCGGCGCGGCAAGTGTGAGCCGCGTTGTGTTGCCCGCAACACTCATCGAACGCAATACCGTTGCAGCACGCATAGAACCCTAGAACCTTCGGAAAGGGGGTGAGGCCTGACCAGAAGTCGCTGTTGAATGAGATGTGCATGTCGCTGCTGGCTGTTGGTGTTCTGAAACCAACCACTCAACCAAAGTCTCGACAGGAGGGAAAGAGACGATGAAACGCCGAACGTTGTTGTTGACCATTGTGATGTTACTGTTGGCGGCCATGGCATTGGCTGCCTGTGGTGGCAGCGAAGAAACCCCGCCTGCAACCGAAGAACCTGCCGCTGAACAACCGGCCGAACCCACACCCACGGAAGAAGCGGCGCAAGAAGAACCCACTGCCGAACCTGAACCGACGGCAACCGAAGAAGCCGCGGCTGAGGGCGAAGGTGAAATGGGCCCGCAGCTCGTTATCTGGGCAGATGAAAACCGTGCGCCTGTGATGCAAGAGCTGGCAGAACAATTCAAAGAACAGTATGGTGTCGAACTCATCGTCCAGCAGGTTGGTTTTGGTGACATTCGCGAACAATTCAAGGTCGCTGGGCCAGCTGGCGAAGGTCCCGACATCATCATTGGTGCGCACGACTGGCTGGGTGAATTGGTCGTGAATGGCTTGGTGGCGCCGGTTGACCTCGGCGACAAGCAGAGCCAGTTCCTGGATGTGGCACTGCAAGCCTTCACCTACGATGGTGAGCTCTACGGCATGCCCTACCTGACCGAAAACCTGGCCTTCTTCTACAACCCTGATTTGGTGCCCGAAGCGCCCAAGACGTGGAGCGAAGTGCGTGAAATTGCCGCGCAACTGGAAGCCGACGGCAAGGTGAAGCAGGGCTACGTGCTGCAACCGGGTGATGCGTACCACTTCTACCCGATTATGACGGCCTTCGGTGGCTATGTCTTTGGCCGCGATGAGAACGGTTCGTACAACCCGGAAGATCTGGGGATCGACAGCGAAGGCTCGATTGCTGCTGCCAAGTGGCTTGACCAGATGGTCAAGGAAGGCCACCTGAGCCCCGATGTGGATTGGGACACCATGCACGCCATGTTCGAAAATGGCGAAGCGGCGATGTTCCTCACTGGCCCCTGGGCTCTCAACCGCATCCGCGAATCGGGTGTGAACTACGCCATTGCCCCGGTGCCAAATGAAACCAGCGAAGGGAAGCCGTTCCTGGGCGTGCACGGGTTCATGGTCAGCGCCTTCAGCAAAGACCCACTTCTGGCGCAGGCGTTCCTGACTGAATTCGTGGTGACCGATGAAGTCATGCAGAAGCTCTTCGATGCTGATCCGCGCCCCTCGGCATATCTGCCAGTGCGCGACGCCACCGACGATCCTGACATCGCCGCGTTTGGTGTGGCTGGCCAGAACGCCGACCCGATGCCCGCCATTCCTGAAATGGCATCGGTCTGGGAAGCGTGGGGCAATGCCATTACACTCGTCTTCCAGCAGCAAGAAGATCCGGAGGTTGCGTTCAAGAACGCTGCCGAGCAAATTCGCGCGGCTATTAGCGGCCAATAAGCAGAAGCATACACGGAGCGTCGCGCCATGACTCGCGCAACGACCGGTGGGGGGGCATCTCGCCCCTCCACCTCCCTCAA
Organism: Ardenticatena sp.; assembly: GCA_015487975.1. Classification (GTDB taxonomy): domain Bacteria; phylum Chloroflexota; class Anaerolineae; order Ardenticatenales; family Ardenticatenaceae; genus Ardenticatena. Next base: position 15,409 of record WFOS01000004.1, on the reverse strand, counting down.
ACTCTCGGACGTCGCGTTTCGTTTGATTGGGTTGGCTCTCATCGACGCCGTTGCCATCTGGCTGTTGATGCAAATGATGGCCGACGGTGTCTGGATTCTTGTGACGTTGCTATTGATCATCACCATTGGTATCAACGTTGTCTTTTTGCGCCCCGAACTTTACCCCTTGCGTTGGATGTCACCCGGCCTGGCGCTCATGCTCTTGATGGTTGTCTACCCATTGGTGTTTACGGTCTATACCGCTTTCACCAATTACAGCGATGGCCACTTGTTGACCAAACAGCAGGCGATCGAACGCATGACCACCGGCTTGCAGAACATGTATGTGCCGGAAGGGGGGACAACCTACTCGTGGGTCGCGTTCCAGGCCGAAGATGGCACCTATGCCCTCTGGCTGACCGACGAAGAAGGGAATCATTACTTTGCCAAACCGGGGGAGCCAATTCAGCCAGCAACCGCTGGGGAGGGGATTTTCGGACCGCCAGATGAAAACGGTGTGCCAACGAGTATCGAAGGCTACACCCGCCTCAATCGCATTCAAGCGGCCACCAACCGTGATTTGCCCAATATCCAGTTTGGTGAACCGCCCGATGCCGTCCAGATCCGCACGCCATCCGAAGCCGCTATCTTGCAACCTCGCTACGTGTATGACGAAGAACTCGATGCCATCATCGACCAGAAAGAAGGCAAAATTTACTACGCCAACGATGAAGTGGGCTTTTTCGTCAGCGAAGATGGCGAAACGCTCAACCCCGGCTACATTGTGACAGTTGGCTGGCGGAATTTCGAGCGCTTGTTCAACAGTCCGGCAATCCGTGGCCCCGTCTTGCGTGTTTTTCTCTGGACGGTGGTCTTTGCTGCTGCCAGCGTGATAACCACGTTCGCCCTGGGGTTGTTCATTGCGTTGCTCTACAACGACCCAACCATCCGCTGGCGCAAAGTGATTCGATCGTTCCTGATCATTCCCTACGCCATCCCTGCCTTTATCAGCATTCTCGTCTGGCGTGGGATGATGAACCCCCAATTTGGCGTTCTCAATCGCACCTTGTTCGACCTCTTTGGCTATTCGCCGCCCTGGTTTTCCGATCCCATGTGGGCGCGCTTGGGTGTGATTTTGGTCAACCTGTGGCTTGGCTTCCCCTACATGATGCTTGTGTGCAGTGGGGCATTGCAAGCCATTCCCAGTGATATTTACGAAGCTGCCGAGATCGATGGCGCGAGCATGTGGCAGCGTTTCCGCCACATTACCCTGCCGCTCTTGCTGGTTTCGGTAGGCCCCTTGTTGATTTCGTCGTTCGCATTCAACTTCAACAACTTCAACATCATTTACCTGTTCAACCGTGGCAACCCACCAATGAGTGGCACGCCGACACCGGTGGGACACACGGATATTCTGGTCACGTATGTGTATCGGCTCGCGTTTGCAAGCGGTGGCGGAAAGGATTACGGCTACGCCTCGGCGATCACCATCATCATCTTCCTGATTGTCGCCAGCATTACGTTCTTCCAGTTCCGCTACACGCGCATGTGGGAGGAGGTTTCGGAAAATGTCTGAGCGCTCTTTGACCGCCATCCGCCATTCCAAATCGCGCCAGCAGCAATTATTGCGTGTGGTGCGCTGGGTGCTGACGGTCATTCTCATCTTCTACGCGGTCTTCCCCGCAGTGTGGGTGCTTTCGGCCTCGCTCGACCCACGCAACTCGCTGGCGCAACAGGCGCTTATTCCTCCCAACGCTTCGCTTGAAAACTACCGGGCGTTGTTCAACAACCCGGTTCAACCTTTTGGGCGCTGGATGCTCAACTCGATCAAAATTTCGACGATGACCTCCATTCTGGCGGTGATGATTAGTGCCCTGGCTTCGTACGCATTTTCACGCTTTCGCTTTACAGGCCGTCGCAACTTGCTGCTCACCATTTTGCTGATTCAGGTGTTCCCCAACTTCCTGGCAATGGTGGCGATTTTCCTGCTGCTGCAACAATTGGGGAACTACATTCCCTGGCTGGGACTGGGAACGCATGGTGGGCTCATTCTGGCCTATCTTGGGGGGGCATTGGGAATCAACACCTGGCTGATGAAAGGGTTTTTCGATTCCATCCCACGTGATTTGGATGAATCAGCCAAAATCGATGGCGCAACCGACTGGCAAATTTTCTCGCGTATCATCTTTCCGCTCGTGCGCCCCATTCTCGCCGTCGTGGGGATCCTCACGTTCATTGGCACCTATTCGGACTACATTCTGGCGAGCATTTTGCTGAAAGACCGCGATTCGCTGACGCTTGCTGTGGGCTTGTTCCAATTGATCGACGGGCAGTATTCGCAAAAATGGGGCTTGTTTGCCGCAGGGGCGATTCTTGGGGCTGTGCCTATCGTCATCGTCTATCTGCTCTTGCAGGATTACATCGTCGGCGGCCTGACGCAAGGGGCTGTCAAGGGGTAGGTTGCCAAACTGCACAAACCGATTGGCGAAAACCGGGCTATCTGCCCGGTTCTTCTTTTCTCGTGGGGGAAGCAAGGCCAGACACTTGTTTGAGCCAGTCGGCCATGCGTTCCCACACAGGCCGGCAGGCGGGATTGAGCACGATCCCCACGTGTGCTGGTACATATCCCAACTCCCACGTTTCGTCCACCACCCATTGTTCGTATGTGCCCCCCCAGTGTTGCCACATCGCGCGTGCGTTGTCAGGCGTGCAGAGAAAGGTGTCGCGCCCCCCAATCACGTTCAACATGGGCTGACGTGCCCGAGCAATCGCCGCGAGGTAATCGCGCCCATCCAATGTCGTCCAGACACCGTGGCGCGTCCAGTGGCGCAGCTGTCGGTAGTAGGTGCGGGCTTCATCGTCGGTGCCCTGGCGGAAACGGCGTGCCGGCGCCACGCCAAACAGATAGGTCAGGGCGGTGGTGGCTTCCATCGCCAGGCGCTTACGCCACCAAAGCCAGCGGGATGCTTCCCACTGGCGTGCCCAGAGATTGGAAGCGAATGCGGCCAATGCCACAACCGGCGCATCCGGATGAAACCCCAGATACGCGGCGGCCACATGCCCGAAGAGCGAATGTCCAACCAGCGCCAGCGGAAGCCCACCCCATTCGCGCTGCATGAAGGCCACCAGGGCAGGAGTGTCGCCAAACACCATGTCGTCGTACGACCAATCCACATCCCACGAAGCGTGTGGCAGGCTGGCACCACGCCCTCGCAAATCGACGTTGAGAACCACAAAGCCCGCCTGAGCAAGGGTGCTGGCTACCCCCTCGCCCGGGGGATGATCCATCGAGGTGCGGTTGAGCATCATGGCATGTCCAACAATCAGAGCGCCCACAGGGTTCGTGGGCACAATGAGGTCTGCGTGAAGCTGCCAGCCATCCTCGGTAGAGATACGTACAATCGAGCGATGCATAGGAGCCCCCAGCTGTGAGTGAATGCAGGCACGTGTAGTGAATATGCCAACATGTGCTCCGGCTATGAGAGCGTTTTGATCATTCGGTAATACCCCGAATATCCCAACCGTCTTCTCAATGCCTCGATGGAAACTCGTTCGATGATTCGATACCCTCTTCGCTGATACAGTGCGAGCGCACGTGTATTGTCAACATCGACCGTGAATGTAATCTGTCGAAACCCCAATCTGCGGGCTTTGGTTTCCATATGAGCAAGCAAAAAGCTGCCGACGCCTTGCCCCTGATACTGTGGGAAGATAGCCAAATGGCTCCCGAAGTACGTACCCGCTTCACCTTCCGGGGCCCGCATGAGCGGAATTGTTCTTGCAAGAAAGCGAGTAAACGTTACAGGCCCCATGACTTGGAAAAGATGAAAAGCTGTTGGTATTTTGAGGTCTTCCATGACTTGGAAGGGATACGCTATCAGAAGTCCGACACACGTGCCATACACGGTGCCCACTTCGGCAAACTGATGACTAAAACGATTCCGTTTTCGCCTGAACAAGCGAGCCAACACAGACTGGGCTTCCCGCGGATCGTCCAAGCCAAACAAATAATCGCACAGTGGTCCCATGCTCATACGAATGAGGGTGGATGCGACAGGAGCAAGCGAAGGGTGGGCTGGTTCTACCTTCATTGCCATGGACCTTCTAGGCTGGTTGAAAAATCGCTTGGTTGGGTTATCCAATCGCGACCACGAAAGCGACGGCGTAGCATTCGGTGTGCGAAATACTCAACGACCAGGTGTGCAAACCCAATTGTGCCGCACGGTGCGCCGCTTCTCCATGCAAGGAGAGGTACGGCGCACCACGCTCATCGTTCAGCACTTCGATTTCTTTCCAGCCAACATCACCAATGCCACATCCCAACGCTTTGGCCACTGCTTCTTTGGCAGCCCAGCGCCCGGCAATACTCGTCAGTTTTTGGCCACAGGCGGTGCGCTCGCGTTCCGTCAACACCCGTTTGAGGAAACGGTCTCCAAATCGCTCGACAGCCGCGCGTACCCGTTCGACTTCGACGATGTCAACCCCTGTGGCCAATACCATGTTTGCTACTCCGAAGCGGTACGTGGCCCAGCGACGGAAAGCACGTGGCGGCCATGTGCCAGATACGTTTGCACCACTCGTTGTACATCGGCGGCCTCAACCTGCCAGATGCGTTCTGGCAGACGTTGCAGGTAATCCAGCCCGAGGTCGTAATAGACCATGTTCTTGATGGTGCCCGCCATGCCTTCGTTCGTTTCGAGTTGAAGGGGAAGTGTGCCAATCAGGTAGAGCTTGTTGTCGGTCAATTCTTCTTCTGGAACCGGCTCTTCGGCCATGCGGCGAATTTCGGCCAGTGTCGTTTCTACCGCCAGCGTTACGTTTTCCGGGGCCACGCCTGCTATGGCTATCCAGGGTGCTTTGATGGGCGTTTTGGCACGCCCCAACGAGCTGTATGCGTAGTAGGCCAAGCCTTTTTCGTCGCGCACACGTTCACCCAGGCGTCCCATGAGCCCGAAAACACCCAGAATGCTGTTGGCAACCTGCGCCGGAACGTAATCGGTGTCGTTGGCGGAAAGCGCGGGAACACCCAACACGAAATCGCTTTGGGCTTTGCCAGGCACTTCGGTGAAGTGTTCCACAGCGTGTTCTGGCAGAGGATGCTTGTTGGGCAGGGGAAGGCGCTGGCGCGATGGGGTGTTTTCCCAGTCGCCAAAAATCTCTTCCAACAGGTCGAGTGCCTCGGCAGCGGGCATGGCACCCGAAATGACGATGATGCCATCGCGGGGCTCGTAGTGTGTTGCAAAGAAGGCTTCGGCGTCGGCGCGTGTGAAGGGTTCGACGGTTTCGATGTAGCCAGAAATCGGCCAATGGTAGGCGTGCGTTTCGGGGTAGGCGAGTTTGTAGAAAGCGAGCGATGCCATGCTGCGTGGGTCATGTTCGCGTTCGCGCAACGCTGTCAGTACCCGATCCTTGATTCGCGCGAACTGGTCTTCGGGGAAGGTCGGTTCGCGCAGCATCTCTGCTGCCAGCCGCAACAGGTCGGGCATATCTTCGGCCAGTGATTTGATGCTGAGCGATGTCGAAAGCACGCTACCGGCGAATGCAAGCGAGGCGCTTCGGCTTTCAATCATCTCGTTGATGGTATCGTAGTCATGGTGGCGTGTGCCGCGTGAAAGAAGTGCAGCGACCAGGTTGTTCAGCCCTTTTTGCGCAGGGCTTTCATCGTGTGACCCAACGGCAAACGAAGCGGTGACGTACACTGCCGGGCTGACAAAATTTTCCCACGCCAGCAGGCGCAGCCCGTTGGTAAGCGTGCGGGTGGCGATTGTTTCAGGCCCTGGCAATGTGGACGGGTCGAGTGGCAGGGTATCGCTGGTGGTTGTGGTGCTCATTGGGCGGCTCCTTCTTCGGGAATGTACCAGCCGACGGTTCGTTGGCGTGGTGTGAGATACGTTTGCGCCACACGCTGCACGTCGTCACGTGTGATGCGGCTGAAACGATCCATGAATGAGGTAAACCACTCGGTGTCGGCGATGGTGCTGGCAAAACCGAGCCAATATGCCTGATTGGCAACGCTTTCCATGCTGAATGCAAATTGCGCCCGCGTTTGTTTGCGTGCTTTTTCGTATTCTGTTTGGGTGATGCCCTCGGTGCGTACTCGTTCCAATTCCTCGAAAAGACGGGCTTCGATGGCGTGTGGGTCGCTGTCGGGTAAGAGCGTGACGTTGAACATGTACAGGAAGGGATCGATGGTCGGAATGAGGGATGTCGAGACGTTGGCCGCGAGGCCGCTATCCACCAATGCACGGTAGAGGCGCGATGTGCGCGTATTGGGCGAGGGGCCACGCAGGCTAAAACTTTCTGGCCCGCCTAGCACCGTGTCGAGCAACGCCAACGCGAACCAGTCATCGTGGGTGGCCGCGGGCGCTTTGTAGGCGGCCAGCAGATAGCGCGTACTGCCGGGGCCGTACACGTCGATGCGTCGTTCACCATTTTGGGGCGGTTCGGTGAAGCACACGGGTGGCACTTCGGGGCCGCGCGGCAAGCGCCCAAACGTTTCGGCGATGCGGTCGATCATCTCGTTGGCGTTGAAATCACCGATAGCAACCGCGATGGCATTGTTGGGGGTGTAGTAGGTGCGATAGTGTGCGTACAAATCATCGCGCGTCATCGTGCGCAAATCGCTTTCCCACCCAATCGTTTCATGGTGATAGGGGTGCACGAAGAAGGCCACTGCCTGTACCGCTTCCGCTAGACGGAACGAGGGGTGGTTTTCGTACATGTGGCGCTCGGAGAGAATGACCGTACGCTCGGCTTCCACTTCTTCTGGCAAAAAGGCGGAATTGACCATGCGGTCGGCTTCGATATCGAGCGCAAGTTGAATGTTGGGTGCGGGCAGGATGGTGTAGTAGGCGGTGAAATCGAGCCACGTCATGGCATTGAACGTGCCCCCGTGGCGGGCAATCTCGCGGTCGATGGCACCTTTGGGGAAGCGTTCGGTGCCTTTGAACATCATATGTTCCACCCAATGCGAGATGCCAGTTTTGCCCTGCACCTCGTTGCGGCTTCCCACACCATACCAGACCCAGAAGGTGGCCACAGGAGCATGATGGGTTTCTTTGACCAGAATGCGCAGCCCATTCTCGAGCGTCGCACTGTGAATGTCGTTTTCGCTCATGGCATTTTTTCCTCATCCATAGTGGTATTGAAGATGAACGGGGCAATGTACAAGGCATTGCCCCGTTGGTTCCGTTTACTCAACAGGGGTTGGGATAGTGGGCGTATGTGTATCACGTGGGCGTTCATCGTGTTCGGTTTTGCGGCGTCCATTGTAACCACGCCCTATACCACGATAGACGAATCCCAGCGCAGCCATTTGTTCTGGTTCGTAAATGTTGCGCCCATCCACGATGATGGGTTGGCGCATCAGCCCGCGAATACGTTTCAAATCCAGGTGTTTGAATTCGTTCCACTCAGTCAGGATGACGATCGCATCACACCCTTTGGCAAGCTCGTAGGGGTCGCTGGCTTGCTCCATCCAGGGCAGGGCTTTGCGTGCTGTCTCTTTGGCAACGGGATCGTACCCTTTGACATAAGCACCCTCACGGCGGCACATGTGGGCAATTTCCACCGAGGGGGCTTCGCGCATATCGTCGGTATTGGGCTTGAACGCCAGCCCCAATAGCCCAATGGTTTTGCCGTCGAGGTCGTCGAGCAGGTTGCGCAATTTTTGCACCACTTCGCGGCGCTTGTCGCGGTTGATTTCCATGACCGCTCGCAACAGTTGGGGGTGGCATCCATGCAGCGCTGCCATGTGCGCCAGGGCTTTCACGTCCTTAGGGAAGCAGGAGCCGCCATAGCCCACACCGGCGTCGAGGAAGTGGTGCCCAATGCGCTTGTCGTAGCCCATGCCAATGGCGACTTCTTTCACATCTGCCCCCAGTTTTTCGCAAATGCTGGCAATTTCGTTGATGAATGAAATGCGTGTTGCCAGGAAAGCGTTGGATGCATACTTGATCATCTCGGCAGTGCGCAGGTCGGTTACCATGATGGGCGCACGCAATGGCAGGTAGAGTTGCGCCACCTGTTCGGCGGCTTCGCGGTCGGTCGAGCCGAGCACCACGCGGTCAGGGTTCAGAAAATCTTGAATGGCGTTCCCCTCGCGCAGAAACTCGGGGTTGCTGACCACCCAGAATGGAATGTCGTTCTTCTTGTGGCGGTTGACAATGTCGGCCACCCAATCACCTGTGCCGACGGGGACAGTGCTTTTGTTCACGATGATGATGGGGTGATCCATCACCTCGGCGATGCTTTTGGCTGCCATTTCGACGTATTTCAAGTCGGCTTCCCCGTCCACACCTTCGGGCGTCCCGACTGCGATGAACACGATGTCCGAATTGGTGATGGCCTCTTCGTAGGAAGTCGTGAACGAAAGTCGCTCGGCTTGCAAGTTGCGGCGTACCATTTCTTCCAAACCGGGCTCGTAGATGGGGATCACTCCCTGTTTCAAGCGTTCGATTTTTTCTTCGTCGATGTCCAGGCAGATGACACGGTTGCCGAGGTCGGCAAAGCAGGTCCCAGTCACGAGCCCTACATACCCTGTTCCAATAACAGCGATACGTTTCATGGTTAGACTCCTTTGACGATCTCCATCACGACTTACAGATGCACTGGCGCAACTGTTTGTTGGTGATTGGCTATTGTATCATTCAATACCATGTGCGCTACTTGCCGCCCCAAACGGACGGCGTAATTCGTGCCCCGGTCCCATGGGTAGACGTGGCTCATGCTGGCAAAGTAGAGCCCTTCTAGCGGTGTACGGATGGATGGAATATGCGCGGAATGCCCTACTGGTGGGACGGGCTGTGCGTAGCGTGCCTTGAAGACCCAAACGTTGCGTACCCAATCAGGGGCATAGTCGCGGTTGAAACGGAAAAGCGCCGGTTCGTAGACTTCGAAGAGCGCGTCGGTGTCATACTCGAAGTATGGATGCGTGGGGATGAGATAATCGCCCAAATACACCAGGTGGTCGCCCCCGTAGTGTTCTGGTTCGATGTAATTGGTGTGTTCCACCAGTGCCAGCATGGAAAATTCGCGTTTGTCCAGGTTGACCCAATACAAATTGGGCGTGAGCGGGTATTTGAGGGCCACAACCATGACGATTGCCCCAAGCGATTTGAGTGCCTGGATCGTTGATAGGTACGTCGGGGGCAAATCGGGAGCGATATGGGCGAGCACCGATGGCGGAATGGCCGCAATCACCCGGTCGAAAACAGCTTCATCACCGGCCGTAGTGAGACGCCAGCGCCCATCGGGCAAACGCTGGATGGCTGTAACAGGTGTGTTCGTATGGATGGTGGCACCAGCCACACGGGCGGCGTCGGCGAGTGCGTTTGCGAATGCCTGGAAGCCACCTTCGAAGTAGCCGAGACGAAACGAGCGAGCTTTGAAGCGCGCCCAGAGCCACGCCAGGTTGACCTCTTCGGCATAGGGGCCGAACTTGCCTTGCAAAAGTGGCTTGATGGCTTGTTCGTACGCCGTGCGCCCCAAAACGCGCTGTGCCCATTCGGCGGCTGTGGTCTGCTCGAGCGAGCGCCAGTTGTTCGTCCCGTATTTCAGGTATGCTAGCCCCAACCCGTAGCGCAAACGGTCAAGCATGGGCATGGCGGGGAAGCGCAACACATTCAAAGCCGCCTCAATCGGGTTGCCCCCGTCCAGAGGCCAGGCACGCCCGTTGTACCACTGCGCAGTAATCGGGTTGCGGAAAAAGACTTTGGTGCCAAAGCCAATTTCATCCGCCAAATTGCGGATGTCCGTATCGCCTTCGAAAATGTGATGATAAAAATGCTCGACCGGCCATTCCCAATGTGGGGCTTTGAAACCCGCTGCCAACCCGCCCACGTAAGGGGCGCTTTCGAACAACGTCACGTCGGCACCGGAACGTGCCAGATCGTATGCCGCTGTCAGCCCGGTAAATCCACCACCTACAATCGCGATGTGCATAGATTGCGTTCCTCTATGAAACCAATTCTCCCATTTCGGCTCGTGCCCGCGCAACGGAGACGTTTTCGCGCCACAGATAGTAGGCACCCAATAGCGTAATCGGGAGCCAAAGCGCGGCATGGAGCACCAACGTATAGCCGGCGGCAATCTCGCCGGGCACGCCAAAGGCTTCCAGCACTTCGATGCCTGGTGCATCGAACGTGCCGATATAGCCGGGGGCCGCAGGCAGCGTTGTCGCCAGATTGACAATGCCGTTCATGAGCATAAGCACCAAAAAGTTGACTTCAAAAGGAAAGGCGTGCATGACGAACCAGTATTTCAGCGTTTCCAGCAACCAGATGATGATGCTCGTCAGGAAAATCATGAACACGTCGCGCCCATGACGCAGGCTAGCCAACCCATCGATGAATCGATCGAACAGATGGTGTGCGGTCTGGTGAAAGCGCTCCGGCAGGCAGAGCGCCAGCAACCGTGCGTACCAAGCACGTGCCGTGTGGGGGCGCATGGCAAGTGCCAGAAAGAGCACCAATGCCCCAAAGAAGATGGCACTGAAAAACGTCACGATGATTTCATACCGTGGATTGAAATTGCTAATGGGCAGTGCCAGAAAGACGAACAGGAGCATCGTGAGCCCGTCGAAGAGGCGTTCTACCACGACAGTTGCCATGTTGGCCGACATACTGACATCTTCGCGGCGTTTGAGAATGTACGCGCGAAGCAGTTCGCCGGCACGCGCTGGGTAGATGTTGTTCCCCATGTAGCCAATACAGACCACGGGAAAGAGTGTGCGCAGAGGGATGGGTTTGATAGGGCGCAACATGTAATGCCAGCGCCATGTGCGCACGACGACCCCCAAAAAATAAGCGCCAACGCCAGGCAAGAGCCACCAGTAGTTGGCGCCCTGTATGGTGTTCCAGACATCATGCAATCGTAAGCCGCGCAACGCCAAATAGAGAAAAACGGCGCTGACCAGCAGCCCGATTCCCAGTCGAATACGTTCTTTGCTCATAAACCTGTTCACCTTCTACGAGCACGAGATTATACATTCGTACCTCTCGACGGCAAAAGCCAGAAATGGTATGCAAGCGAAGGCGAAGAAAGACAAAAGGGGAATGGCATAGGGGGAAAGATGCCATGTTGCTCTGTGGCTCGGGGTGCTCACGCACGGCACGAACGTGGAACAAGAAAAAAGTGGTCGTGCCCCCCCTGTCGACTGCAGCGCACCGGCTTACACACAGTCAGACGGCTCAGGCCAGGCTCCCCTGAGGCACCCGAGAGTGACCGCTTATGGCTGCTCCCTTCCGGGCCTGACCCGTTCACGGGCTCTCGCCGCTCAGGACCCGACCCTCAACACCGCTGACTGCGGCAGTTCCGGCCACTTGCAGCCTCGAGGGGGGAATTCGGCCCCGCTATGGCGGATTTCGGGTACAGGGGACCGCCACCCCCCCGCCTAGCACGACCACCCCCGTATTGTAGTCTGTTAGGCACGTGTGTCAAAGGTGGGTGGCCGAACGACTTTACGCAGCTGCACACGTCTTTTATGCCTTTCGTCCTCGGCTGCGTTCTGCTGTCTAGGCACATGTCGAAGTATTGTACACTCGAAGAACAACAATCATGTCAGGCGGTTCTTGGTTGCTTTACGAAAGAAAGGAGAAAGCCTGGATTTTCGCACGTTTGTTTGACTTGTCTTCTGCTTTTCTCTATACTCAGTTGGAGTATGCAAAAAGGAGGATGCGTATGCATGTGCAGGATGAAAAAGTGAAAGAGGCTTTGATTCGGCGGTTACGGCGTATCGAAGGGCAGGTGCGTGGCATTCAGCGGATGATCGATGAAGAACGCAATTGCCAGGATATTTTGCAGCAAATGAGTGCGGTGCGGGCGGCAATGTACAACGCGAGTGTGGAATTGGTGCGCTCGTATGCCAAAGAATGTTTGTTCGACCCGCAAAATGGCACGCAGCCAGAAGAACTCATCGAAAATTTGATTACGGCCTTGGGGCGTGTCAGCCGAACAGTCGATTGACCGCAGAATACCATGTGAAAAAAGCCCCCACGTGGGGGCTTTTTGTTGTGTATGGGTGGGCTAGGTGTTTTGTTCGCCTAGGTCCTGTAAAGCTTGAACATCGAAGGTGTTATCGAGCGTTTCTTTGAGGGCCTGATACGTGTGCCCGTTGAGTGTGCGCATCTTGGGCAAAATGTGTTTGTTCAGCGTACTCCGCAATTGCTTGGGGAAAACCACTGGCACATCCCCGCACTCGCCTGACATGTGCAGTTCGACGTCGTTCGAGTTGACGAAGACCACCACAGCCCCTACGTCAACCTCGTCGGCGATATCCGGCATGTGCTGGCGCAACCATGCTCGCACGGTCTCCACGGCCTGTTGGGCTTCTGCTGTGGGGTTGCCCAGATTTTCGGCGGTCAACCCGCGGGTGTAAATACGCCAGATCCCCCGTTTGCCGCGCCATTGGCCATCCACGCATTCGGCTTTGCCTTCATACCGGCGGGCATGGAGCACTACAAGCCCCTTGGGCGTGAGCAGTAGGTGACGTACCGGCTCGAAGTAGTTGTAGAGCACATGGCGTTTGTCGAGCCGTTTGAGTACCTGCGCCAGCACCTCATCCGGCATGGGACGGCGCAACCACCGGTTCACATAGTACGAGCCAATCGTGGCAATGCCCAGCCCCACAAACGCCAGAATCCAGGCGATGTTGACGTATTGCGGGCGAAACGAGAGGATGATGCTTAGGGCCAACACGGCCATGCCACCAAAAAGGGTGATGGTGGCAATGCGCTGATAGCGTTTGAGACGTGGTGCATTGGTATAGACTTTCATGGTATCGTTTTACTCCGCGTGCTCGTCAGGATAGCGTGCCAGCACGAGGCAGGCGTTTTGACCACCCAAACCGAACGAATTGCTCAGTGTGTAGCGCACGGTTGCTTGGCGCGGTGTCCAGGGGACGTAGTCAAGGTCGCATTCCGGATCAGGTTCGTCATGGTTGATGGTGGGATGGATCGTTTGGGTTTCGATGGTTTTGGTGCAAGCGATGGCTTCGAAGGCCCCGGCTGCGCCCATGCTGTGGGCAATCATGCTTTTGGTGCTGCTGATGGGAATATGGTAGGCGTGCTCGCCGAAGAGGCGCTTGATGGCCTTGGTTTCGACGATGTCGCCAACTGGTGTGCCTGTGCCGTGCGCGTTGATGTAGTCCACATCTTCAAGTGACAGGCCGGCGTTTTCGAGCGCCCATCGCATCGCACGCACAGCGCCGTCGCCTTCGGGGTGAGGCGCGGCGATGTGGTAGGCGTCGCTGCTGGCAGCACCGCCCAACACTTCGGCGTAGATGCGTGCCCCTCGCGCTAGAGCATGGTCAAGGCGTTCGAGGATGAGGATCGCTGCCCCTTCGCCCATCAAGAAGCCATCGCGGTCTTTGTCGAAGGGGCGTACAGCACGTTCAGGCTCATCGTTGCGGGTGCTCATGCCGCGCATGGCACTGAACCCGGCGTAGGTGATGTCTACCAGCAGGGCTTCGGCCCCACCGCTCACGACGATGTCGGCCACACCACGCCGAATAAGTTCCGCGCCTTCGATGATGGCTTGTGTGCCACTGGCACAGGCGGCCACGGTTGTGCCGAGATACCCCAGCAACCCAAAATGCTCGCTCACGTGGTGCGAAATCATGTTGGGCAGGGCTTCGGGCAGGGCAAAGGGGGGGACACGCCGCCATCCCTTGGTGTGGAGAATGTTCAGCCCATCGATCACTTTGTCGAATCCACCATAGGCGGTGCCAATTTGCAACGCTGCTCGCTCCGGGTTGGGAAACCCATTTGCCAATCCGGCATCTTCCAGCGCCTGGCGTGTGGCCGCAATGGCAAACTGGCTGCACCGTGCCAGTCGCTTCGACGCCCGGCGGTCCAACCCGTGCTCTTTCGGATCGAAGTCCGTGATTTCTGCTCCAATTTTGGTGGGCAAGTCGGTCTCTTCGAAGCGGGCAATCCGCTTGACGCCAGAGCGCCCTTCGAGCAAGCTGTGCCAGAACTGCTCAACCGTGTGCCCCAGCGGGCTGATGACACCCAGGCCAGTGATGACGACCCGCTGGTGTGTTGGGCGTTCAACAGGCATCGGTTAGCCTCCTGTGGATGCAGATTGTGTTTCGCGGGCTGTGGCGATACCATCGCGAATGGCTTGCACCACACCTTGTTCGACAGCAGTTTTGGCCACACGCACCCCATTCATGACAGCGTAGGGGGTCGAGCGGCCATGCCCAATAATCACAACCCCATCCACACCCAAAAGTGGCGCGCCACCATATTCGGCATAGTCAGTGCGTTGCGAAACACGATCCATTGCCCGTTTGAAGCCCCAGCCAATCAGTCCGGTGTTGGCAAGCAAGCCGCCGATGAACCCCAGCGCCACGCTGGATTGCGCTGCCAGCCATGCTAGCACACCCGCCGATGTCAGGCTTATGAGCGCGCCTTGGGGCGTTTTCACCAGTGCTTTGGCGTCGCGCGAAAGCTCTTCGCGCAACAACTGCTTGGTCATGGCGCCCAGCCCCTCGGCGAATTTGATGATGACATTCCCTGTAAACCCATCTGTCACGACAACATCCACCAGCCCCGCGGGAATATCCTTGCCTTCGACATTCCCATAGAAATTGATGGGCATGGTTTTGAGACGTTTGTGGGCTTCTTGCACGATAGGCGTGCCTTTTTTCTCTTCTTCCCCGTTGCTCACCAGGCCAACGGTGGGATTGGGGCGTCCCAGTACGCGCTCGGCATAGACCGCTCCCATCAGCCCGAACTGTGCCAGATACTCCGGCTTGACCTCGGCGTTTGCACCCACGTCCAGCAAAAGGCAATGCCCTTTGACAGTGGGGAAGATGGTCGAAAGTGCCGGGCGCTTGACACCTTTGATGCGTCCCAGGTGGAAGATGGCTGCGGCCAACATTCCCCCCGTGTTGCCGGCACTAAAAAAGCCGTCAGCGCGGCCTTCTTTCAGCATCTTCATGCCAACGACCATCGAGCTGTCGGGTTTGGCTTTGACGGCACGCGCTGGTTCGTCTTCCATCTCGATGACCTGACTGGCCGGTTCGATTTCGATGGAAAGCCCGCTTGTGTCGTGCTTTTTCAATTCGACTTCGATCACATCCGGCTTGCCAACCAGCACCACCGTAATGCCGTAGCGTCGTGCGGCCATCACCGCGCCTTCGACTGGTGCCTGAGGGGCGTGGTCGCCACCCATTGCGTCCACGATGATTTTCATCGGTCTCGCAACCTCCTTCCATTATACGTGTGGGATGGGGCGCATTATACAGAAGGTGTATCCCAGACGCAACACGTTCCCACTGGTGATTACCCAAAACGTGGTGGGGGATGGGAAGAGACGAGATGGAGCGTGGAAAAAGCAAGCCAGAGACGCGCCAGGCCTCGAAGAGGGCGTGCTGGACGCTCGGTTCTGGCTGCGAAACGTCTCGGCTTGGGAGGAAAACCAATGC
>WFOS01000003.1 GCA_015487975.1 Ardenticatena sp. | reverse complement strand
CCTCAGGACCAGCGGCCCCCGTCCTGCCCCCAGCGTGTCGGCGGCCGAAGGCCCCCCTCACGCGCGAGAAGCGGCCAACACCAGCATGGCATAAGCCCAGCGCTCCAATCTCGTTCTCCCCGCCCCAAGACCATCAGCAACGGCGTGATGGGGTGGCGCCCGAAACCAGGACGCGCTGAGCGCATGTTGGCGTCCATTCACCCGTCTATTTCCAGATCGACGGCGCCAGCGCAACGAGGGATACAAACGCACCCCGCCTGACCTCGAGAGGCACGCACGCCTGACGTTACTCAAGATGCGACGCACCTCTGGTAGGTGCGTCGCGCCTCAGGCCCAGCGGCCCCCGCCCTGCCACCAGCGTGTCGGCGGCCGAAGGCTCCATCGTGAGCCCTCACGCGCGATAAGCGGTCAACACCAGCACGGCATAAGTCCAGCGTTCCAATCCCGTTCTCCCCGCCCCACGGTCATCAGCAACGGCGTGACGGTGTGGCGCCCGAAACCAGGAAGCGCTGAGAGCATGTTGGCGCCCATTCACCCGTCTGTTTCCAGATCGACGGCTCCACTCTCCGTCTCGTCTCTTCCCACCCCCCACGTTTTGGGTCATTACCAGCAACAAAAAAAGAGCGGGGGAATCCCCCGCTCGCCCTTCCACACACCTTGCTTACGGTCTTTGGACGGCTGGTAAAAAAGCCCCAAAGAGTGGTGGTGGCGTGTAAAAGACCCGCATTCCACACAGCTGCATTTCCGTTCCCGTCACATTTGGACGCCAGTTCAGCACGTAACTGTATGCTTCGTAATCCACCGTGTCGGTGAAGTACGTCGTTGTGAAGCCAAGCCCTGAATTTCCGTTGCTGGATACAGCCCATTCATCCGCAATGTTCCCGTACAAATCATACTTCGTTACCCATGCTGTCGAATTCACGTTGCTAGCATCATTGTAATACAATCGGAGGCCCTGAATCATCGACCCATACGGCAAATCGATGTGGATATTGAAGACTTCGATGCTCGAGCCGGCTGTCTGGTACAGGCAACCACCTGAGCGTGCGTATTCGACGGAACTGACACGTGGGCGAAAGGCTAGCCCCGAGACACGCAATGAACGCCATGCAACCCCTTGAATACTGTTGGGGTCGTTCTGTGGCTCATCGAACCCAACATGTGCAATGGCTGGGTTATCCGGAGGGCTGACCATCTCAGCGCTCAACATTGCCACATCGGCTTGACTCGACACAATACCCTGAGCATCGGCTGCTGGGGCAGGCCCTTGCGCCACGACACGCGCCTGTACCAGAAGCAAATACCCACCTGTCAGGAAAGCAAAGACCAGCATGAGAGGAAAGAGAAACTTCTTGTGAAACATGATGAGGCTCCTTTTTCGTTCGATCACCGCCGCAAGTGACATTCTGGAGAAGAAGAACGTAAGAAGTCAGGAGGAATGGTAGAATGTCACTCCACTAAACGTAAGAAGGAGATCTTTTGTTTCACTTTTCAAGAAAACAAGGTTATATATCGAATCATAAAAAGTTATAAAGCTATAAGGAGGCTATTTTTTTATGAAACTTATTTTGTTCGACGTCGATAAAACCTTGATCGATGCCCATGGGGCTGGCCGACGAGCCCTGGAACGGACATTCGAGCACATTCTTGGACATACCGCCGGGCTTGAGCAAGTTGCCTTTGGCGGAAAAACAGACCCCATGATCGTCCGCGAAGCCTTACAAAAAGGCGGCGTTCCCCCCAGCGAGATCTTGCGCCTCACACCCCACCTGCTCCGCCACTACCCGGGTGAGCTCGCACGTGAACTGACCACCGCACCACCTCCAGCACGCTTGACCGTTCTGCCAGGCGTGCGTCCCTTGCTGGAAAGACTTCACACCCGCGATGATATCGTGTTGGGCTTGCTCACGGGAAACGTGGAAGCGTGCGCCTGGCTCAAACTGCAAGTTGCCGGTTTATACACCTTTTTCACGTTTGGCGCGTTTGGCGACGACGGCGAAACCCGCGATGATTTGCCCGCCGTGGCCATGCAACGCGCCTGGGAGGAGAGTGGCTACCGCTTCGGCAGAGATGACGTTGTCATCATTGGGGATACACCGCGTGATGTGCGCTGTGCGCAGCTGATTGGGGGACGTAGTATCGCCGTTGCCACAGGGCCATTCAGCGCAGACGCACTGCACACCGCTGGCGCCGATGTGGTCTTCCCATCGCTGGCTGACACCCAAAGCGTCTTACAGGCGCTCGGACTGCCTGACAGACCTTCTATTACCTGAGAGCAACCAACATGTTCTTCGACCTCTATTGCCCTCAACACGGGTGGCTTCACAAACTCGACCCACGCACGAAGTTCGGCGTGGCGCTTCTGGGCATGTTGCTTTTCATCACCCTGAGTGATATACGCTTCTTGCTGGGCGTCCTTTTCGTGCAACACCTGCTCCTGTTCAGCGGGCGTCTTCCACTCGCACGCATCATCTGGGTGTGGCGGCAACTGCTACGCTTGCTGCTCTTCATTCTCATCGTCTGGCCCTGGTTTGCCGGACGTGGTGGCCAGACCTGGCTCACACTCGGGCCCCTGGCCCTGACGACCGCCGGTATAGCCGATGCCATTGGCATTGCGCTGCGCATTGTCGGTATGTCCATGTGGGTCTTCTTTCTCCTCTTCACCACGCGCCAATCCCACCTCGTTCAAGGAATGGTGCGCCTTGGTCTGCCTTTCGAGTGGGGCTTGGTTCTCACCATTGCGCTCCGCTACATTCCCACCTTCTTCTTCACCATCCAGCACATTCGCGATGCTCAGGCTGCCCGCGCCTGGGAACCACGTGGCAACATCGTCGAACGATTGCGCGGTATGATTCCCTTGCTCGTCGCATTCATTGTCAACGTCATCCGCACGGGTGATACGCTCGCCATGGCGCTCGCCACACGTGGCGTTGGGCGTGGCACCCCTCGCACAAGCCGTCATCACCTACACATGCGCCCACTCGATTGGAACGTGCTTCTTCTCAGTGCAGGGCTCACGCTCCTCCTTTTGTGGCTGGAAGCCCCTTGATACCCAATCGGGAACACTTTGCCCCCAACCAACGTTCTCTTGCTGCCTCTCGAAGAAGCGAACCAAACCAAACACCCTGAACAAGGAGGGTATTATGTCAATAAAACCGCTTTTGCACGTTGTCAGACGATCTTTTGTCGTCATGCTCGTTTTCGTGGGGGCATGCACACTCACCCGAGAAACCACACCACCGACCCCTTCGACCACAACAAGCACACGCGCATCCACTGCCCCTGCCACCTCCGGGTTGATTCCCACGGCCCAGGCACAGAACGAAGAAATAGCACTCACGGTCTACAACCAAAATCTGGCGCTGGTGCGCGATGTGCGTTCACTGGCACTCACCGCAGGCGTGAACGAAGTGCGCTTTGCCGATGTCGCCGCGCAAATCGACCCCACCAGCGTGCATGTTCGCTCCCTCACCAACCCAGGCAACACTCGCATTTTGGAACAAAACTTCGACTACGACCTGGTCGGCAGTCAAAAGCTCCTCGAAAAGTACATCGACAAAGCCATCAGCGTCGTGACCGACGACGGCACCACCTACGAAGGCACGCTCCTTTCCGCCGAAGGGGATCTTGTTCTGAAAACCGAAAACGGGATCGTGGTGGTGCGGCGTGACGCCATTCGCCAATTCGACTTCCCAGCGCTTCCCGACGGCCTGATTACGCGTCCCTCGCTCGTCTGGCTGGTCGAAGCACAACAGACGGGTGAGCAAGACATGGAAGTGACGTACATGACCGGCGGCATTTCATGGCGTGCCGATTACGTCGTGCAGCTCAACCAAGACGATACACAAGTCGATCTCAACGGTTGGGTCACACTCGAAAACCAAAGCGGCGCCACCTACGAAAACGCCAAACTCAAATTGGTTGCCGGAGATGTCAATGTGGTGCAGCGGAACATGCGTGCGATGCCCGATGTGATGATGATGGAAAAAGCCGAAGCACCCACCCCTCAGGTCGAAGAACGCCAACTCTTCGAGTATCATCTGTACGATGTCCAGCGTCCGGTGACGGTGCGCAACAACCAGACCAAGCAAATCGAGTTCACCAGCGCCTCCGGCATCGACGTCGAGAAAATCTTCGTCTATGACGGCGCCCCCGGATTGGGCTTCTATGGCACCCCTATCTTCGATCAATCGTACGGCGCGTTTTCAGCCCCTGATGTCAACATCTATCTCGATATGGAAAACTCCGAAGAGAATGGCTTAGGTATACCACTACCTGCGGGGCGCGTGCGTGTCTACAAAGCCGATGTGGATGGCACACTCCAATTCGTTGGCGAAGATACCATCGATCACACCCCACGCGACGAGCGCGTTCGTTTACGCCTGGGCAATGCGTTCGACATCGTTGGCGAACGCCGCCAGACCAACTTCCGCCGGCTGGGCGACGACGTGGTTGAAGAATCATTCGAAATTACCATTCGCAACCACAAAGACGAGGCCGTGGAAGTGCGTGTGGTCGAGCACATGTTCCGATGGAGCGAATGGGAAATCACACGCGAAAGCGACGAACATACCAAACTCGATCAGGGCACAGTGGAATGGCGCATCGATGTCCCCGCCAACGGCGAAGCCACTGTCACCTACACGGTGCGCTACGAGTTCTAACAGGTATTCCGCTTCCATATCCAACAGGGCGGCGATTGGCCGCCCTGTTCTGTGTATCACACAGGCTTTGACACCCTTCTACCCGTACAGTACAATCGGCGGCTGTCAGAGAGCATCAACAGAGAGAAATCGAGTTTTCGATGGCTTCCAAATTCAACTACGGCGGACAAGCCGTCATCGAAGGAGTGATGATGCGCGGTGCGCATCACATGGCAGTAGCTGTGCGTGCCCCTGATGGTCGTATCGAACTGCTGAGCGAACCGCTGACGTCTCCCATCTACACCAGTCGCTGGGGAAAGCTCCCTTTCATTCGTGGAGTTGCCCTCTTGTGGGACGCCCTGGGGCTAGGGACCCGTGCGTTGCTCTGGTCAGCCAACATCGCGCTGGAAGAGGAAGAAGAGCCACAACAGATCGAAGGCGCAAGCGCCTGGGGCATGGTAGCGGTTTCCCTCGCCTTGGGCATTGGACTTTTCTTCATCGTTCCTTTGTTCATCACCCACTGGCTCGATCGATTCATCACGTCGCCCCTGGTGAGCAATCTCATCGAGGGCCTGATTCGCCTTGTCATGCTGATTGGCTACATCGCCATCATCGGGCGCATGGAAGACGTACAGCGCGTCTTTGCCTATCACGGCGCAGAACACAAAACCATCAACGCTTTCGAAGATGGTGCGCCCCTCACACCCGAGCATGTGCGCCCATACAGTCTGTTGCACCCACGCTGTGGCACAGGGTTCCTCCTCGTTGTCGTCGTCGTCAGCATTCTGGTGTTTGCGCTCTTGGGGCGCCCTGCCCTGCCGGTGCGTCTGGCTTCGCGCATTCTGCTCATTCCGCTCATCGCCGGTATCAGCTATGAATTCATCCGATGGAGCGCTCGACACAGCACCAATCGCTGGGTACGCCTACTGATCTGGCCGAGCCTGATGCTCCAAAAACTCACCACCCGCGAACCAGACGACCAGATGCTGGACGTTGCTATTGTGGCGCTGAAAACCGTGCTCGCCCAGGAAGGGGTAGAATGGCACGAAAGCCGTGAGACCGTACGTTCATCACAATCCGTGATGGTTCAATCCTAACATCACTGCAAAGAGGAGGCGCTATGGAATTCAAAACATTCACCGTCCCAAATGAAGGCGAACGTATCACATGGGAAGGCGACCGTCTGGTTGTGCCCGACAAGCCCATCATTCCATTCATCATGGGCGACGGTATCGGCACCGACGTCACCCCTGCTATGCAACGCATTCTCGATGCGGCCGTTGAAAAAGCCTACAATGGTGCGCGCAAAATCGTCTGGGTAGAAGTCTATGCTGGTGAACGCGCCCGCGACAAAACGGGTGAATGGCTGCCCGATGAAACCCTGAAAGCCTTCGAATACTTCTACGTCGGTATCAAAGGGCCACTCACGACCCCCGTTGGTGGCGGTATTCGCAGCCTGAACGTCGCCATTCGCCAACGGCTCGATCTCTACGCCAACGTGCGCCCAGTGTACTACATTCCTGGTCTGCCAAGCCCAGTGAAGCACCCTGAAAAAATGAACATGGTGCTCTTCCGCGAAGCCACCGAAGACGTGTACGCCGGGATCGAATGGCAAGCTGGAACACCGGAAGCCATCAAATTCCTCACCTTCCTGCGCGACGAAATGGGCGTCAATCTCGATCACATCGAAGCGACCGGCGTTGGTGTGAAGCCCATCAGTGAATTCAAGACCAAGCGGTTGGTGCGCCAGGCGATTCGCTACGCGATTCAGCGCAACCGGGCCAGCGTCACCCTGGTGCACAAAGGCAACATCATGAAGTTTACCGAAGGTGCATTCCGCGACTGGGGCTACGAACTGGCACGTGAGGAGTTTGCCGACGCCACCATCACCGAAGATGACTTGTGGGAACAATACAACGGCGAACGCCCTGCTGGCAAAGTCGTGATGAAAGACCGCATTGCCGACAACATGCTCCAACAGCTGCTGACCCGTACCGACGAATACGATGTGCTGGCATTGCCCAACCTCAACGGCGACTACCTGAGCGACGCTGCCGCCGCCCAGGTTGGCGGTTTGGGAATTGCCCACGGCGCGAATATCGGCGACCGTGTCGCTGTCTTCGAGGCCGTACACGGCACGGCCCCCAAGTACGCCGGCCAAAACAAGGTCAACCCCACGGCGCTGACGCTCAGCGGTGTCATGATGCTCGAACACATGGGCTGGGACGAAGCCGCGCAGCTGGTACGCAAGGGAATTACCGCTGCCATCCAGGACAAGGTGGTGACCTACGACCTCGCCCGTCAGATGGACGGCGCCACCAAAGTCGGTACCGCAGAATTCGCGGATGCGGTCATCGAACGCATGTAAATCCGTGCACGAACAGATGGGCACCCTGGCACGGGTGCCCATTTTTTTCTTGCCAGCAAGCATCACCCACAAAAAAGCACCGCCGAAGCGGTGCTCCTGCTGAACAAACCACTTCCTCTTAGCCCGGGAAGTCGAACCACGACTGCGACGCCATCAACGTTTGCAAATCGCCTTCCGCTTTCAGTTTGCCCGTCATGAAAGCGACAGCCCCGTTGACGTTGCCACTCAAAATCCCCTTCCACGTCTCGCTGTCCACCGTTACTTTCACATCGGCATTGTCCGCCGTGCCTTCTTCGACAGTCAATTCGCCATCCTGCACGCGCACCACATAATCGCCAGCTTCATCCCCGGTAATGTGGAACTGAACGACCTTGTTGACGCCTTGAATCTTCTCCTTGTTGACGTACTGGGGCATAGATTCGAAGATTTCTTTGATCGTGGGCATGGGGTTCCTCCCTTTCGTGCTGTCAGTTGCCGGACGACGCCCTCATTATACCGCGCCTCCTCGTCTCCGCCAAATCGAACCAAACGTTTGTTTGGCTACCCCTCTTGTCTATACAACGCTTCCTGTAATCCCGCAATCTGCTGGCGCAGCATAGCAATGATCTCGGCATTGCCATCTTCATTGCCCAACAAACGCAACTGGCGCTTTTTGAAAGCCAGTTCGGCCGCCAACAACCAAATCTGCTCCAACACTTTGGCGCGATCTCGTTGCTTGATGCGTATCAAACGGTTGCGGGCTTGCATCCGTGCGCGATAGCTCGCGGCTGCTTCGAGTTGCCTCGGTGTCAACAAACCACTCTCGACTTCATCGACCAGTTCCTCGCGAATCAGCCGTGATTCCTCGCGTAACGCCCACCAAGCCAGTACCAGCCACCCCAACATGCCGCCCCATGCAACGATCAACGATCCAAGGCAGAGAAAGTTCCCCATGCTGCTGAGAGCATTGTGCAACATGTGGATGAAAATCGCGAGGAGGAGCCCCCCCATAGGTGCCAACATCCGTATCGTTCGCGACGTAGCATAACGCGCGACCGCCAGCCCCAACCCAAACATGGAACTATACAACGCGTGGTTCAGCCCAAAGACAAATGCCCGGAGCACGACCGTTCCCAAAAAAACCGCGCCACCTTCTGCGGAGCTCCCCAAGAAGTAGAAAAAGTTTTCGGTCATCGCAAAGCCAAAACCCACCAAGGCCCCATACAACAATCCATCCATCAGCCCATCGAATTCATGGCGAAAAAAGATGAAGATGAAAACCAGTGGTATTGCCTTGAAGATTTCCTCCACAATCGGGGCGACAAAGGCAACACTAAGCAGGCCTGCTTCCTCAGGGGCAAGCGCCCACCGTAACGGAACATCGAACAAGACTTCGGCCAGCAACGAGAAAATGACCGCCGGCACGGCCCCCCACAGGAATGTCAACGCCAGTAACCAGAACGGCTCTTTCTCGTGATGGTCGAGCGACCAGGCCAGATAGGCATAAAACAGCATTGGCGCCAGAGCTGCCACGAACGAGAACAATGCCACCACAAGAAGCATCATGCCTTCGTCCTCCCGTTGTTTCCCTCAGCGTAGCGGGCGGATTTTGCGCACCATCTTGGGCCATGTGGAGTACCATTTGACATGCCAGCCCGCAGGCCTGCCATACCAGCGCCCATGTCGCAACGCTTCCAAAAACGTCTGTGGCGAGTTGAACGGGGCAAGCGCCACATACCCGTTGCCAATCTCACTGGGATGATGCGCATCGCTCCCCGCGCTGACTGGCTTGCCATACTGGCGTGCAATGGCCTGTGCTTCCTCATTGTCATGTTGCCGCAAGCAACGCGCGTTGAACCCTTCGATGATATCAACCTGCTCGATTACACGCAACAACGCCGCACGCCCAATCGAAGACGAACCGCGCAACGTATCCAACGGGTGTGGAATCGCCACCAATCCACCCTGGGCGTGAATGCGAGCAATTGTCTCTTCCACAGACAAACCACGCGGAATCTCTTCCTCGATGAAATAGCCAATCACATCGCCTTCGGCGGTCGCGACTTCTTCGCCCACGATGACGGGGAACGGCGCGCGTTCACGCAATTCCAGCGCACCGCGAATGGTGTTGTGGTCGGTGATCGCAATACCATCCAATCCGCGGCGCTGCACGGCTCGGATGATGGCTTCATACGTGCTGAGGCAGTCTGGCGAGCGGAATGTATGCATGTGCAAGTCGAATTTCATAGCACCTCATACGATAGTTTGTCTTTGCTGACACGTGCGGGAGTGAGTGTATCATATTCGCTGCTTGACGCCAACACTCCAACACGTCGTTTCTTCACGATTTTTACACATTTTTTACACCCTTCTGCGGATTTCCGAACATACACCTGCCATTATGTTGACACACCATCGACATGAGGAGGGAAGACGATGAAAACGTGGTTGAAAAAAGGAGCACTACTCACGCTGTTGCTTGTTGGCGCATTGACGTTGACCTTTGCCCCTGCCGCAGCACAAGGTCCTGCAACGACACCCCCAAGAACCGATACGATGCAGCAGCCAGAACGGCGCACGCCCACTCCCGGCCATGATGTGGCCATGCGGCTCTTCCGCTTCCTGGGGACGGGGCGCGTCAGTGGGAGCGTCACCGATAGCGACGGAACACCCCTCGTCGGGGTCAACGTCGTCTTGCGCCATACCGTCGCTGGGATTGTGCTTCGCGCTCGCACGGACGAGCAGGGCGCGTTCACCATCGAACGAGTCCCCGCCGGCGCCTATACGTTGCAAGTACGCCCAGGCCCAAAAAGCAACTACGCGCCCGCGTTCTACGATGGCATTATCGAAGTAGGCTTTGGCGAAACGATCGATGACATCAGTATGGTGGTGGACGATGGTGCGCGTATCAGTGGCACTGTTTTGTTCGACGACGGCACGCCCGTCAAGCGCGTAATGGTGGTCGCCGTGGAAACACGCCTGGGCGTTGTACGCCACACCCGCGTGCGCGAAGATGGCACCTACACGCTCGAACGCCTACCAGACGGCACCTATCTGGTCTTCATCACCGCCGCTTCACGGCGTGCACGTGGCGTCCTCTTCTACGAGAATACCCCATCCCCAGCCGATGCCATCCCCATCATCGTCGACGGTGCCGACGTGGATGGCATTGATTTCACTGTCCCGCGCCCGGTGCGCACGCCATAACCACGCTCCACTGCCCCATCGCCCCCGGCCACTGGTCGGGGGCGAACGCTTTTGCAGAAAGCACCACCATCGTTCATCGTTGACACACTCGCGCCCCCACGATAGACTACCACAACTATCCCCTGTTTCACCTGCAACGAAGGAGGTGCATATGAACCTGGAACGCCGCATTGCTGCCGCTCATGGCGACGAACCCGCCGATCTCGTGCTGCGTGGTGGCCGTCTCGTCAACGTCTTCTCCGGTGAAATCGAAACCGCCGACATTGCCATTGCCGATGGCATCATCGTCGGCATTGGAAGCGGCTACGAAGGCAAACAGACCATCGACGTAGCCGACTACTGGCTCGCCCCCGGCCTCATCGACGGGCATATGCACGTTGAAAGCACGCAGGTCACCGTGCCAGAATTTGCCCGCGCCGTCGTGCCACGCGGCACAACCGCCGCCATTTTCGACCCGCACGAAATCGCCAACGTCCACGGCCTCGATGGCATTCGCTACATTCTCGAAAGCCGCCGCAGCGTCCCCATGAGCATCTTCGTCATGGCTTCGTCATGCGTACCGGCCACGCACATGGAAACGGCCGGCGCAGCGCTCGACGCCGACGACCTCGCTCCACTCTTCGACGAAGAAGGCGTTATCGGATTGGCTGAGATGATGAACTTTCCCGGTGTCATCTTTCGTGACCCCGCTGTGCTCGCCAAAATCCGCCTCGCACACACGCGCGGCGTTCCCATCGATGGGCACAGCCCCGGCGTGCGTGGGCGCGACTTGAACGCCTACATCCTCGCCGGTATTGGCTCGGACCACGAAAGCACCACGCCTGACGAAGCCGCCGAAAAATTGCGCCGCGGGATGTATGTGCTCATCCGCGAAGCCAGCAGCGCCCGCAACCTCGAAGCGCTGCTCCCCATCGTCACCGCCGCCAACAGCCGCCGCTGCTGCTGGGCAACCGACGACCGTCACCCTGGCGACCTCCTGCGCGAAGGGCATGTCGATCACCTGGTGCGCAAAGCCATCAGCCTGGGGCTCGACCCCATCACGGCCATCCAAATGGGCACACTCAACACCGCCGAGTGGTTTGGGCTCGACCGGCGCGGCTACGGCGCACTCGCCCCAGGTTTCCGCGCCGACATTCTGGTACTCGACGACTTGGAAACGTTCCATGTCCAGCGCGTCTTCGTTGGTGGGCAACTCGTTGCCGAAGATGGCCACGTACTGGTGGACGTGCCTCACGCGCCCTCAACCCTGCCACCCAGCGTGCGCATCGACTGGGACGCCTTCCGCGGCTTCGACATCCTCGCCCCCGCTGGGCATCAAACCGCCCGTGTCATCGAAGTCATCGAGGGACAAATCGTCACTGGCGAGCGCTTCATGCCTGCCCGCATCGAAAATGGCTATGCCCTCGCCGACCCCAGCAGCGACATGCTCAAGCTCGCCGTTGTGGAACGCCACCACGGCACCGGCAACGTTGGCATCGCCTTCGTAACCGGCTTTGGCTTGCAGCGTGGGGCACTTGCCAGCAGCGTCGCCCACGATTCACACAACATCATCGTGGTCGGCACGAACGACGCCGATATGCTTGCTGCCGTTCGCGCCATTGAGCGCATGGGAGGCGGGCAAGTCGCCGTCGCCGATAGCAACGTACTCGCCGCACTTCCACTCCCCATCGCCGGCTTGATGAGCGACCGCCCGCTCGAAGAGGTCACCGCACAGGACGAAGCCATCCATACCGCTGCCCGCGCCCTGGGCTGCCGCCTCCACTCCCCCTTCATGACGCTCTCGTTCCTGGCATTGCCCGTCATTCCCAAACTCAAACTCACCGACAAAGGGCTGGTCGATGTCGAACGATTTGACTTCGTCGAAATTTGGGTAGATTGAACAGCAGACAACGAAGCGAGGGAGCCGATGATTCCATTCTTCATCGATGCACACGAAGACATCGCTTGGAACTGGTTCGAAGCCCAGCGCGATCCGCTAGAAGACATTGCAACCGCTCGCCAGCGCGAAGCAGGCAGCACCATCGAAGCTGCACTGGGCAAACGCATGACTGCCCTGCCGCAATGGCTCGCCGGGCGCGTGGCGGTTGTCTTCGCCACCATCTATGTCATGCCGAAACGTGTGGCACGCCGCGCCCGTCATACCTACGAAACCGCCGAAGAAGCGCACCGTCGGGGACGCATGCAACTCGCCTTTTACCAAAGCCTCGCCACCCGCACGCCCCAAGTTCGACTCATCGAATCCACCAACGACCTGCACGCCGTCTTGCACACGTGGCGCACGCCCAACGCGCTGCGCCGTGTAGGTCTGCTCATCTCTCTCGAAGGCGCCGACGCCATCCGCACCCCCGAAGAAGTCGCCGACTGGTACAGCCGTGGCCTGCGTGCCATCGGGTTGGCGTGGGGACGCACCCGTTATGCTGGCGGCACGCGCGAACCTGGCCCCCTGACCGACTTGGGGCGGGCGCTTTTGCGCGAAATGCACACCTTCCAGATGCTGCTCGACCTCAGCCACGCCGCCGAAGAAGCCTTCTGGCAAGCCATCGAGGCATACGAGGGCCCCATCATTGCCAGCCACAGCAACCCGCGCGCCTTCTGCAACACCGACCGCCACCTTTCCGATGAGATGATTCGTGCGCTTGCCGAACGCGATGGCGTCATGGGCATTGTGCCCTACAACGCCTTTCTGCTCGACAACTGGCGCGAAACTCGCGCCCCCGCACCGCTCGACCGCGTCGCCGACGCGATCGACCACGTGGTGCAACTGTTGGGCACCCCCCGCCATGTCGCCATTGGCACCGACTTCGACGGTGGCTTTGGCGCAGAATCAACGCCCGAGGGGATGGACAGCATTGCCGATCTGGAACGCATTTTCAACGTGCTGCGTTCCCGTGGCTACGACGACGACGCCCTGCATGCCATCGCCTACGGCAACTGGGTGCGAATGCTCGAACGCGCGTTGCCAACCTGGTAAACCAATCACAGCGAGGAGACGAATGTCAGCAGAAGCGCCACTGCATGGCTACCGTGTGCTCGACCTGGCACATCTGCTTCCCGGTGAACTCGCCACCATGTGGCTGGGTGATCTGGGTGCCGACGTCATCAAGATCGAAGCGCCCGAACGCCATCAGGGCGGGCTGAGTATGCCCCGCACGCGCGAAAACCCGTATCGCGCGGCTCTCAACCGCAACAAACGTTCCATCGCGCTCGACCTGAAAACCGATACTGGGCGTACCCTCTTCTACCGCCTGGTGGAGACCGCCGACGTACTCGTGGAAGGCTTCCGTCCTGGTGTCATGGCGCGCCTTGGCGCTGAGTACGATACGTTGCGTTCTTACAACCCCCGCCTGGTCTATTGCAGTATCAGCGGCTACGGACAAACGGGCCCCTACCGTGAACGCCCTGGCCACGACAACAACTACCTCGCCCTGGCGGGTTTGCTGGCGCAAAATCGCTCTCCCAACGGCCATCCCCATCTGCTCCCCGTGCAACTGGCTGACGTGGGGGGTGGCGCCTGGCCAGCCGTCGCCACCATTCTGGCGGCCTTGCTGGCACGCGAACGCACGGGCGAAGGCCAATACCTCGACGTTGCGATGCTCGACGGCGCCCTTGCCTGGGCATACTTCTGGTTGCCGCTGAGCCAGCTACCTCTGCTCGAAGAAATGGGCGTGGGCCCTGGTATGCTCACAGGCAAAGCCCCCTGCTACAACATCTACGAAACCGCCGATCACCATTTCCTGGCCCTGGGAGCACTGGAACCAAAATTCTGGCGTGCGTTTTGCGAAGCGGTCGAACAGCCCGATTGGCTTCCTCGCGCATTCGATCCGACACTCTGCGACGCGGTTGCAGCACTCTTTGCCACCCGGTCGCGAGACGAGTGGCTCACCCAGTTCGACCCAAACGATGTCCCAATCACTCCCCTGCTCGACATGCAAGACGTGCAAAACGACCCGCACATCCAGGCGCGTGGCAGCATCTACACCGATGAAAATGGCTACGCGCACCCCCGCTTCCCCGTGCGATTCTCGGCCACGCCCCCACGCGACCCAACGCCCTCTCCCAACGTCGGTGAACAGACCGACGACATCCTGCGCGAGCTGGGGCTGAGCGACTTCGACATCGCCAAACTGCGCGATGAGGGGGTAGTCGCATGAAGAGTGCGCCCACCATTCTCGTCTGCGGCAACGTCACCCTTGACATTACCTGCGCCCCCGTGGACGACGTGCCCCGCCACGACTCCCTGCTCTTCGATCACGGGGCAATCAGCGCTGGGGGCTCGGCCTCCAACGTGGCGGTCGGCGTCGCCGCGCTGGGCGAACCCGTCGCCCTGGCCGCCTGCACAGGCGACGACGAGACCGCCGCCCTGCTTCACCACACCTGGCAGCGCGTTGGTGTCCAGACCCACACCATCCGCCGCCTGCCCAACACGCCCACGAGCCTGACCATCTGCCTGGTGGATAGCCATGCGCAACCTCGCTTTCTGCACACCTTCGGCGCCAACCGTGCGTTCAGTAGCCACGACATCACTCGCGCCATGCAGGCGACGCCCATGGCCCGTTTTCTCTACATTGGCGGCTACTTCGTCCTTCCCACCTTGCTGCACGCTGACTTCGCGGCGACGCTTGCCGCGGCACGTCGTGCTGAGCGCTTCATCCTCATGGACGTCACACTTTCGCCTACCATGCACGACCCATCGCCACTCTGGGCGGCCTTGCCCCACGTGGACCTGTTTCTGTGCAACGAAACGGAAGCCCAACGCCTGACGGATGCCCCCACACCCACCGATGCGGCAGCGTTTCTGTTGGCAAAAGGGGCACACCATGTCATCATCAAACAAGGGGCGAACGGCTGCCTCCTCGCTACCCAAACGGCGTCGTGTCATATCCCCGCCGAGATGGTGCCCAACGTGGTAGATACCACTGGCGCGGGCGACGCCTTTGGTGCAGGGCTGGTTGTGGCGCTGGCGCGGGGGGCATCGCTGGAAGAGGCCTGCCGTGCCGGGCACCGTGCCGCTGCACGCATCATCACCGCCCACGGCGCCATCAGCGCCTGGCTCGACACCGAACAATCACAACCAAAACCGACGAGGAGTCGTCAACCATGAAAGTTTTCGTCACTGGTGGCGCTGGCTACATCGGCAGCATCACCGCCACCGAACTGTTGAACGCCGGCCACGACGTCATTGTGTACGACAATCTGAGTACAGGCCACCGCGACGCCGTGCCCGAAGGGGCGCGTTTCGTGCGTGGCGACCTTGGACAACCCAAGAAACTGGCACGCTTGCTTGCCGAAGAACGTCCCGACGCCGTCATGCACTTTGGCGCGGCTTCGCTCGTTCCCGAAAGCGTGGCCAATCCGGCCAAATACTACCGCAACAACGTCGCCTACACGCTCAACTTGCTACACGCCATGCTCGAAGCCGACATCGAACGCATGGTCTTTTCCAGCACGGCTGCGGTGTACGGCATTCCCAAAACCATCCCCATCACCGAGGAAACGCCTCCCAATCCCATCAACCCCTACGGCGAAAGCAAGTTGATGATCGAATGGATGCTCCGTCGCTTCGACGAAGCCTACAGCATGCGCTACGCCATCTTGCGCTACTTCAACGCTGCGGGGGCGTTGCCCAATCGTGGTGAACACCACGAGCCCGAAACACACTTGATTCCGCTTGTATTGCAAGTGGCGCTGGGGCAACGCGACCACATCAAGATCTTCGGTACCGACTACCCCACACCCGACGGCACCGCCATCCGCGACTACATCCACGTGCAAGATCTGGCTTCGGCGCACATCCTCGCGCTGAACGCCCTCGATGAGGGCAGTCGCATCTACAACCTGGGGAACGGGCAAGGGTTCAGTGTGAAGCAGGTCATCGAAACCGCCCGCAGCGTGACGGGGCATCCCATCCCCGCGGTGGACGCCCCACGCCGCCCCGGCGACCCCCCCATCCTGATCGCGAGCAGTCAACGCATTCAGCGTGAATTGGGTTGGCGTCCACGTTTTCCTTCGCTGCGCGACATCATCGCCAGCGCATGGGAATGGCATCGCACCCATCCGAATGGGTATCGCCGGTGAGTGGTATGCGTGTCGCGATCAATGCCTTTTTCTGGGGACAAACGACCACGGGAAGCGGTCAATACCTGCACCATCTCGTACAGGCGTTGCGCCGTGTGCGCCCAGACATTGCGCTGATTTTGCTGGGTGATACCGCCGCTACCCGTCGTGCTCACACCATGCCGCCCCCCAACGACGTGGGCTGGCGACATGTGCCTACCCCATTCGATACGTTGCATGCCAACCTCGCCAAACTTTGGTTCGAGCAGGTTGGGGCCCCACGCGCCGCGCTGGCGGTGCAAGCCGATCTCTACCATGTGCCCTACTTTGCTCCACCATGGCGTGCACCGCTGCCCGTGATCGCCACCATACACGATCTCATTCCACTGCTGCTGCCTGCGTATCGGGGAAGCCCACTGGTGCGGCTCTACACAGCCCTGGTGGCACGCGCGGCACGCCGTACACCCGCTATCCTCGCCGACAGCGAGGCGACCCGCCGCGACATCCTCATGCATTTGCGCCTCCCCCCAACGCGCGTTCACACTGTCTACCTGGCAACCGACATCCAGCCCCCTGCTGTCGAGGCCATTGCGGCCATTCGCGCGCGCTATGCCCTTCCCGAGCCCTATGCGCTCTACCTGGGGGGCTTCGACGTGCGCAAGCGTGTTCCGCTGCTCATGCGTGCACTGGCTCACACGACCGGCGACTGGTCACTTGTGGTTGCGGGGCGCTTGCCACGCCAGGATACGCCCTTCACGCCCGACCCACGCCGTGTTGCCGAAGAAGCAGGTGTGGCAGACCGTGTCCACTTTTGCGGCTTCGTCCCTGACGAGGAAAAAGCAGCCCTCATCGGCGGCGCACGCTTCTTCGTCTTCCCTTCCATCTACGAAGGGTTCGGATTGCCCGTGCTCGAAGCCCTGACGTGTGGCGTCCCCGTCATCACCACCAACGCCAGCAGCCTGCCCGAAATCGCCGGCCAGGCAGGGCTGATCGTGCCACCTGACGACGAAAGACAACTCGCCAACGCCCTCGACCGCCTTATGCACGACGACACCCTGCATGCGCGATTGGCCACCGCTGCACGCCAACATGCCGCCTGCTTTGCGTGGGAAAAAACTGCCCACGAAACTGCGCAGGTGTACGCCATGCTCACGAAAGAAACAGAGCGTTCGCCAGTTCTGTAAAACGAACATCGACCAACCCTGGAAGGAGCTGCCATGTCTCGCTCGGAAATCGCCATTTTGGGCCTGGGAACAATGGGCGCCGCGCTGGCACGCAACATCGCCCGCAATGGTTTTCGACTGTCGGTCTACAATCGCCACGCCGACAAAACCCGCCACTTTCTCGACATCTACGGTGCGCCCAACATTCAGGGCGCGTTCTCGCTGGAAGAACTGGTCGCCCAACTCGAACGTCCGCGCCGTCTGATGCTCATGGTGCCAGCGGGCAACCCTGTGGACGCCGTCATCGCGCAAGTGTGCCCCCTGCTCGACAGAGGCGACATCATCATCGATGGCGGGAATTCGCACTACACGGATACCGAACGTCGCCAAAGCGAACTCGCCAATGACGGCATCCTGCTATTGGGCACGGGGGTATCGGGCGGGGAAGCTGGTGCGCTCTGGGGGCCAAGCATCATGCCGGGGGGACCACGTGCTGCGTATGAGGCCGTCGCCCCCATTTTCGAGGCCATTGCTGCCAAGGCGCCAGATGGGCAGCCCTGCGTCACCTATCTCGGCGATGGGGGAAGCGGTCATTATGTCAAGATGGTACATAATGGCATCGAATACGCCATCATGCAAGCCATCGCCGAAGTGTACGACCTGCTCACACGTGTGGGGGGCATGTCGCCACTCCAGCAAAGCGCCGTTTTCGCCGAATGGAACCGCGCCGAACTGGCCGCCTTCCTGGTGGAAATCACTGCTCACATCCTTGCCACCACCGACCCCGATACCGGGCACCCCATTGTCGAAGTCATTTTGGACAAGGCGAAGCAAAAAGGCACCGGTAAATGGACCTCGCAAGAAGCCCTGGACGTTGGCGTCGCGGTGCCAAGCATCACCGAAGCGGTGGAAGCCCGTATCCTCTCGGGGTTGAAAGAGGAGCGCGTGTTGGCTGCTGAGCATCTTGCAGGCCCACGCCCCACGCCCAACGAAGCAGACGGCCACCGCCTGGTGCCCACTACCCGTGACGCACTCTATGCCGCCATGGTCGTCGCCTTTGCCCAGGGGATGGCACTGCTCGACCGCGCTCGTACCGAACATGGCTACACCTACGACTTGGGGGACGTTGCTGCCATCTGGCGGGCAGGCTGCATCATTCGCGCCGCGCTCCTGGAAGACATTCGCGCGGCCTACGCCGACGAGCCAACACTGGTCAATCTGTTGCTTGCGCCCACCTTCCGCGAAGCCCTTGCTGAACGTCAGCACACCTGGCG
Organism: Ardenticatena sp.; assembly: GCA_015487975.1. Classification (GTDB taxonomy): domain Bacteria; phylum Chloroflexota; class Anaerolineae; order Ardenticatenales; family Ardenticatenaceae; genus Ardenticatena. Next base: position 71,194 of record WFOS01000003.1, on the reverse strand, counting down.
CGAAACGGTGCATATCGCCATACGGCATGGCGTGCCCGTGCCCGTCCTCGCAGCGTCACTCGCCTACTACGACGGCTACCGCAGCGAATGGTTGCCTGCCAATCTCATTCAGGCGCAACGCGATTATTTTGGTACACATACGTTCGAGCGGGTGGACGAACCCGGCTCGTTCCACTTCGAATGGGCATGACCCCCTGCGACACAACAACGCCCTGGCGGTGCATCCACCAGGGCGTTGTGCATTGTTCGGCACACTCAGGAAGCACGGCTGTGCCCATTCTCCATCGTGGCAAGCCAGCGTGCCACCACATGGTTGAGCATTTGCGTCGCCACAGCGCTTGCCTGCGCCGTATCTGCCACGTGCCCTTTGCTGCCAGCCGTCGCAAAACTCGTCATGTAGAGCACGAATACATCCGTTTCGAAATGCACGACAGCGACCGTATGCACCACCCCTGCATCATCAGCCCCGCTCCACACACGCCACATCGCCCCCCGCGCCTGCAACTGCTGCACAGACACGGCATTCAACCATTGCGTCTCCGCCTTCAAGGGGAGCGTCACCCCCACTACCGACGGGGAAAACGCCACACTCGCAGCATGGGCAGCATCGATACTGGGGAAGCGATAGACCATGTTCGTCAGCGTGAGCGTTGCCGGGGGCGACGCCATCTGCACGGAAAAAACAGCAGTGGCCGCATCGTTCCACCCTGAAAACGCGGACGTTCCAGCATCCGAACCCGACGTTAGCAGTAGTGCCACATCGCCAAACGACGCCAGGTCTTCGGGGCGCAACAAAAGATGCGCCATGCTTGACGATTCCGACGGGAAATCAGCTCCATTCGATGAAGCAGCGGTTGACGCACATCCTGTCAACAGCAGAAGGACCAGTAACATGAAAACATGCGAACGCATTGTCATACCTCGTGCCAAGCGTGGTCTTTGTCTTGCAGAAGAAGTTGCCCAACGTGGATGATGCATGTTCTTTTCGATGTCCGACAATAGACAAAACGCATCCACAGGTACGAATTGCGCATGGATGTGCTGGAAAAACGACCTTCTTGCGCATGGCGATTCGACATTGCCCTGGAATGGAAAAACGAAAGCGGCGCCAAGGCGCCGCACTCGAAAACATTTCCTGTTGTGGGTTTTGCTCAATACGCTGCCAACTCCCGTGCTGCCGCTGCAATTTTTTCGGCGTCGGGATACCAGAAACGTGCCAGTTGTGGCGCCGAGGGCGTCGGTGTATCAGGGGCGCTCACCCGCATCAGCGGGGCATCGAGCCATTCGAAGGCGCGTTCCCAAATGCGTGCTGCGACTTCTGCCCCAAAGCCGCACGTCATGTTGGCTTCATACGCCACCAGCACCTTCCCCGTCTTACGCACGGTCGCCAGCACAGCCTCATCATCCAGTGGAACCAACGTGCGCAAGTCGAGCACTTCGACGCTGATGCCTTCGGCCGCCAGCATTTCTGCGGCTTTCAGGGATTCAGCCACCAGAGCGCCGTAGGTGATGATGCTGACATCTTCCCCAGCACGCCGCACAGTGGCTTTGCCAATCGGCACCGTGTAGTACCCTTCGGGCACTTCGCCCTGCAGGTTGTAGAGCGCTTTCTGCTCGAAGTAGAGCACGGGGTTGGGATCGTCGAGCGCCGCCAGCAAGAGCCCTTTGGCGTCATACGGCGTGGCAGGCACCACGATTTTCAAGCCTGGCGTGTGGGCAAACCATGCTTCGGGGCTTTGCGAATGGAAGGGCCCCGTGCTGCCATGTGCTTCGATGATTGCCCCCGCAGGTGTCCGAATCACCAGCGGCACAGGCCAGCGTGTGCGGTAATGGTATTTGGCCGTCATGTTGACCAGAATGTCCATGGCTGGCGCAATGAAATCGGCAAACTGGATTTCGGCAATGGGGCGCAATCCAAACAGCGCTGCTCCCGTTGCTGCGCCGATGATCGCTGCCTCGGCAATGGGCGTATCGATCACGCGCTGCTCCCCGAACGTGGCTGCCAGGTCTTTGGAAATGCCATACACGCCACCGTAGGAAACATCTTCCCCCATCAAAAAGACGCGCTCATCACGCGCAAAGGCGGTGAAGAGAGCATCGCGAATGGCCGCGCGGTAGGAGATCGTGGAGCGTGCTCCATCTGCCGAGGGGGACGTTTCGGCCACCGACGCGGGCGCAAACACATCGGCCAACGTCTCTTCGGGGGCGGGTTCAGGGCTGTTCAACGCAAATTGCACGGCGTCTTCGATCTCCTCGGCAATCTCCTGGCGAATGCGTGCCACCGTCTCGTCATCGAGCCAGCCCTGTTCGCGCAGAGCGGCTTCGAAGCGAGCGATGGGGTCGCGCGTCGCCCATTCTTCGACCATCTCACGCGGCACATACTGCGCGGGATCGGTAATGGAGTGGCCTTCCATGCGCATGGTGACGGCTTCGATGAGCGTAGGCCCTTCCCCAGTACGGGCACGCGCCACCGCTTCACGGGCGGCTTCGTACACGGCCAACACATCGTTGCCGTCCACACGCACACCCGGAATGCCATATCCTTTGGCACGGTCGGCCAGCTCACGCAAAGCAGTGTGTTTATGCGTCGGTGTGGAGAGTGCCCACTGGTTGTTTTCCAGCACGAAGACGACGGGCAAACGCAAGGCAGCCGCCATGTTGACGCCTTCATGCCATGACCCATGCGCCGTCGAGCCATCGCCAAAAAAGGTCATCACCACGCGCGGCTCCTGCCGATAGACGAACCCCAATGCCACGCCCGTCGCCACAGGCACGGACGCCGCCAGATTGCTGATCATGCTGACAATACTACGTTCACGATCGCCGAAGTGGATTCCGCTATCCTTGCCACGATTGTGACTGTTGGCACGCCCCATGTACTGGCAAAACACCTCGCGCGTCGTAATGCCACGCACCAGGTTGGCGCCTAAATCGCGATAGAGGGGGGCGATGACGTCATCATCTTCCAGCGCATAGGAAGCGCCCACCGAAATGGCTTCTTGCCCGCGCCCGGTGTAAATACGTCCCACGATGGGAGAATTGGCTTCGCGGTAGAGCACTGAGGCACGCTCCTCGATCATGCGCATTTTGAGCATGTAGGTGTACAATTTCAATGCATCAGATTGCGGAAGCGTCATTGCTCCTCCTTGTGCATACTGTTTTCGCTCTTTCGCGCAGAACGTGTACCATCCTGCACACGTTGTACGCCTGTCCGCTCGGACGGCACGCCATTCTAGAATGAGCCGTCTCCACGTCAAACAAAATGGTGAAAGTCAGCAAACGAAGCAATCGAAAGAGGGAACACCGATGAGCGAACGACGACGTCTGCTGGGCATCTTTGCCCATCCAGATGACGAATCGTTTGGGCCAGGGGCAACGCTTGCCAAATATGCCCGCGAAGGGGTAGACGTGCATGTCTGTATCGTGACGGACGGGGCGGCTGGCACGTGGGACCCCGAAGCTGCGGACGAATCCGAACATCACGATCTTGCCAAAGTTCGACGCCAGGAGCTGGAATGCGCCTGCCGCGAATTGGGCGCCACCTTGCATCAACTCGGCTACCGCGACAGCGGTATGGAAGGAGCGCCCGACAACAAGCATCCCGACAGTCTCTACCAAGCGGATTTGGATGAAGTGGCGCGCGATATCGTACGCCTGGTGCGTGAAATACGCCCGCATGTCATCATCACCCACGACCCGACTGGCGGCTATTTTCATCCTGACCATATCAAAGTGAACCACGCTGTTCAGCGAGCGTGGGCACGCATGGGCGATCCCGATGCCTACCCGGCGTTGCTCGCCGAGGGCTACGAGCCGTGGCAGCCAGCACGGCTCTACTACACCGTCATTCCGCGTTCACGCATCAAGTGGTTCATTCGCATTTTACGCCTGCGCGGGCAAGATCCACGCCGCTTCGGGCGCAACGGCGACATCGATCTCACGCGCTTGGGCGTACCCGACGATCAGATTCACGTGCGGCTTTATGTGGAACCGTATCTCGACGTCAAGGAACGTGCGAGCGCGTGCCACCGCAGTCAGGGGGGTGGGGGCGCCGCACGCTGGCTGCCACGTTGGCTCCGACGGCGCTCCATGCGCTACGATTTCTACGTCCAGGCTCAGCCGCCCAATGCCCACCCGCATGACGACCTATTCGCCAACCTTCCCCTCGAGCTCTCGGCATGAAGAACGGGCGTCTTCTGTGCGAAGGCGCCCACTTTGTACAACCAGGCAAGCAGATCAAAAAAACCGTGGCGTACTTGCGCGATATGCCCGATACGCATCGCCATACATCTCTTCGAGCCATGGTTCTTCGGCCAAAGGCATCAGCAAAAGCGCCAAAATGAGCAATGCGAAGCCGGCAAATGCTCGAAACGAATTGGCAATGACCATCAAGCCCAAAAACAACAAAATATCACCAAGGTACTGCGGGTTCCGAGTCAACTTGTACGGACCAGCCATGACGAACTCGCCAGCTCTCCCCAATGAACGTGCGGCGCCCAACGTGTAAGCGCCCCACCCCAAAAACAGCAGCCCCACGAGTACCAATGGAAGACCAAGCGCGTATCGTTCGCTGCCCACAGGCAACATGTTGCTCTCGTCTCCCAATACGAAGAAGAGGTCGCTTCCAAATGCCGCGAGGAACAATCCCCACACGACGATGTATTTCCATGACCACTTTTGGAGTGGTGGCCAAATGCGCTTGGTCGGAAAAACGACCGACCAGAGGATCACGCCCAAATAGGCATAATGGAAAAGCATGCTCCACCAAAAGAGATCGCGCCCGATGGTCATATCCACCTCCCAAAACGCCCATGCACTTCACTCTTGGAAGAGGCCACCGACGTTTCGGTGCCATCCAGGCCAGATAGCCATATGCGTCATACGTCGGGCTCATTCGCCCGTATTCTCCACAGGGCTGTTCACCAACGCTTCCAGCTCGCGCAAAACGGCTTCGAGCGCATCCAATGCCTCACCATACGCCGCCCAATCGCCTGCAACACGGGCTGCTTCAGCCTGCTCGTAGTAGGCGTTGGCCTGGCGCACCAATTCGGCAATGCGTGCATCGACGGTACCGCGCGGCTCCGTTGGCGCAGGCGGACGTTCCGTGGATGCGACTTCCTCTGCTGTGGCATCGAGCACAGGAGCGCCAACGAGTGCCGTCAATGCCTCGGCCAACGTTTCACGCATCACCACCTGGTCGCCGCTGGCGACAATGACCCGTTTCAACTCGGGGATCTGTCCTGTTTCCGCCAGCAAGTAGAGCGGTTCGACATACAACAACGAATTTTCCAACGGGATGACCAGCAAATTGCCGCGGATAATCTGCGAGCCCTGCTGGCTCCACAGCGTCAATTGTTCGCTAATCGCGGGGTCTTGATCGATACGTGCTTCGACTTGCATCGGGCCAAAAATCAGCTCTTGCTTTGGGAACTCGTACACGACCAATTGCCCGTAATTGGGTTCATCGTTCCGTGCCGCCATCCAGGCAATCATGTTGGCTTTGTTGGCGGGCGTGAATGGCTGGATGAGCAAGAACTCGGGGCGCACCTCTGTATCGTTGGGCAAATCGAGCACGACGTAGTAGGGCTGCATGGGGATTTCAGTGTTCTGAAACACCTCGTTGGGTAATTGCCACAAATCTTCGCGGTTGTAGAAGACTTGGACATCCTGCATGTGGTACACAGTGTAGAGTGCTGCCTGAATTTCGAACAGGTCTTTTGGATAGCGAATGTGCTCACGTATCCCCGCGGGCATCTTCTCGAATGGGGTGAACAGGGTGGGAAACGCTGCCATGTAGGCCTGCACCACCGGATCGCTCTCATCCATCAGGTAGAATGTGACCGAGCCGTTGTAGGCATCCACGACCACTTTGACAGTGTTGCGAATGTAGTTCAACCCGTGCCGCGGTGTCGAATACGGGTACGCATCGCTGGTGGTGTACGCATCGATCACCCAGAAAAGACGCCCGCTCTCACGGTCCAGCACGAGATAGGGGTCATTGTCGAATGTCAGGAAGGGCGCGATGACCTGCACGCGTTCGCTGATATCGCGATGGAACAGGATACGCGATTCGGGGGTCATGTCGCTGCTGAGCAGCAAATTGGGGTCTGTCATGCGGATGGCAAAGAGCAAACGCCGCACGAAGCTCCCTAACGGTACGCCACCGGTTCCTTCATAGTGGCTGGAAACATTGGTATCGCCACTTGGGTAATCGAATTCAGGTTGGCGTGTTTTGACGATGACATAGTCATCCATGAGTTGCCCGTAGTAGATTTCAGGGCGTTTCACCTCATACCCACCACCAGGGAATCTAGATTCAGGGGGGAGATTGCGAATCCAGAAGTTCGGTTGCCCTTCTGAGGTCACTTCGTCCACGGGGTTGAGCACCAGCCCGTAGCCATGCGTGAAAATCAAGCGCTCGTTGACCCATGAACGCGCGGGCAGGTTTTCTTTCTGTAATTCACGCGCAGCGAGCATCACCTGGCGCACTTGTCCCGTCAGCAAGCGATACCGATCAACGTCGATGGGGCTAAAGGCGTAGTAAGGGCGAAGTTCCTGCAATTGGGCGATGGTTTGCGCCAGAGGCCGTTCATCCCACAGGCGAATGTTGCGCAAAACAATCTCGTTGCGCCGCAAAATTTCTGCCGTCAGTGGTTGGATGCGTGGAAACGCCCGCTCTTCTACACGGTCGAGGCGATACGCAGCGCGGGTTGCTTCGATGTTGTAGCGAATGTACGGTGCCTCGCGGGTAAGTTCGTTCGGTTCGACAACGTACCGTTGCAAAACAGCTGCATAGAGCGAGCCCCCCACCGACACAATCACCCACAACACGATGACAGCGAGCATGGGGCGCAACGAAAGCCGCCAATAGTTGAACAACGCCACCAAGGCAGCAGCCAGCATCAACACCATTTGCAGGCGCATCACGGGCAACGACGCGCGCACGTCGGTATACCCTGCGCCAAAGACAACCCCCTGCGACGAATACAACACATTCCACGCCAGCAGTTGATACCGCGCCGCCCAGAGCAAGAAAAACGCCGCCAGCAAGAGCGCACCATGCTTGCGAATGTAGGGCATCAACAGGAAATCTCGGCGCTGTATGTTCTCCCACTGTGAAGCCGCATAGACCCCTGCCACACCCAGCAACGTCAGCACCAAGACCTGCACCAGCCAGGCATGCAGGGTTTCATACAGCGGCAAGGTGAAAATATAGAAGCCAATATCGCGGTCGAAAATAGGGTCGCTAACGCCGAAGGGGCGTGCATGCCAATACCGAATGAGCGTATCCCACATGTCGGTGCCAAGTTGTGCCAGCCCCCACGCAAAGAAGAGTCCCACGCCCGTCAGAAGTATCGCCACCCACTCCTCTTCGAGCAGACGACGCTCTCCAAAAATGTCGGGAATACGAATCACCAGCCAGCGAGCCAAAAGCCAGTTTCCTACCAGCAACGCCGCGCTGACAAGCAGCAATACCACGAACGTTCCCAGTTTGAGCAGCAAAAGAGAACGCCAGACCTCGGTGTACCCCACCTGCTGAAACCAAAATCCGTCGGTCAACGTGGTAATCAACCAGTTGGCAGAAAGCAGCGCTATCAGGAACAGGAGCAACAAAACCGTCCATCGGTTGAAGAACGAAGGAGCCGGGCGGCTATGGTCCTCGGGCGGCTCATCATCACCACCAAAGCCACTACGTTCAAGGAATGTTTCAATGTCAAATTGGTAGGCCATAGCGGTTCCTTCCACGGTCTGTTGTGTGGGAGCAGGATGGGCAATTCTTCGCAGTTTTGCCTGATTCCATTGTAGCAAGGGCAGCGAGCTTGTGAAAATGGCGGAATGTGCGAGCATGAGGAATGATGCAGCGCAAACCAGGCATATTTTCCACAATGTGGGTATTTTTTGTGGGATATGTGTGGGATACTGTGGGATATTGCGGGATTTGTGTGGATATCATGTTGGAAACGAGCATCAGGGGGCACGCGATGCCCGACACCATCTCTGTTCAACCTGCGTCGAGCGAGCCATCATCACCCCATCACGCCTCGAACGAACGTCAGGTGCGACAACGCCAGGAAGCTCTGTATGCTCAATAGCGCATCCCTGTTGTTTGACAGTGTACCATCTTGCTTCTACATTTAGGCAGACAAACTATCCGCAGGGGGGACGAACTGTGAACGAATTGGAACTGGCCGCCAGGGTCATCGAAGTTGTGCCGTATCTCTCGCGCAGCCTGAACGCCGCCGCGCGTGAGGAATTGGGCGAAGCACTCACACTCCAGCAATTGCGTGTTCTGGCTTTCTTGCGTCGGCACCCTGGCTCATCATTGGGCGATTTAGCCCGCTGGCGTGATGTCTCGATGCCGACCATGAGCAAGATGATTCAAAGCCTGGTTGCCAGTGGGTATGTCAACCGCCAGGCCAACCCCAAAAACCGTCGCACTCTGGTTCTGACATTGACGCCCAAAGGTGAAAAAGTCTATCTGGCTATTCTGACCCGTCTGCAAAAGCGCCTCGCCCACATGCTGGCTGATATTCCCCCCGAAACACGAGAACGTATTGCGGATGGCCTCGAAGTGCTGGCCGACGCCGTTGCCGATGTTGGCGAGGTTCGCCAACACCTACCGTTGATGACACGATACGACCGACCGCAAGAATAACAAAAGCGCCCCGCTGATGGGGCGCTTTTTGTGTTGGCAAACCTGGCCTGCTGTTCAAGTGTTGAAGCGATTCATAGCGGCCTGCAACCCTTCGCGCAGCCACGTCTCAATGGCATCTACTGCTCGTTCGCGCACTTCTTCCATGTCGAGTTCTTCATCGGGCGAAAAATTCTGTAAGACATAGGCTGCTACATCCATCCGCTCAGGTGGCCGCCCAATACCGATACGTAAACGCGGGAACGCTTCCGTTCCAAGATGGTGAATAATCGAGCGCATGCCCCGTTGCCCCCCCGAACCACCTTTGGGACGTAGACGGAGTGCCCCTGGCGGCAAGTCGATATCGTCATAGACGACGAGCACCTGCTCAAGCGGGATGTCGAAAGAGCGCACCAATGCCCCCACGGCTTCACCACTGTTGTTCATATACGTGAGCGGTTTGGCGAGTAGAACTCGTCGGCCATCGATACGCCCCTCGGCCACAAGCGCGCGGTGCATCGTACGTGAAAACGTCAGCCCATGCCGTCCTGCCAGCCGATCGAGCACCTGGAAGCCCACGTTATGCCGATTCCGGGCATACTGCGGGCCAGGGTTGCCCAACCCCACGATGAGGTACAGCGCATCCATCAGAGCATCTGCCTCAATACGCGGCGAATGACCATCAACACCCCCACGAAGAGGAAAATCGTCAGCGTCAAGCCTGCCCCAAACAGGCATGCCGATCGAATTGCCGCGAGACTGAATGCGGATGTGACTTCATCGATATCCAGGGGGGGGTTGGGAAGTGCCGCAGCCGTCGGCGCCACTGCGACGGCTTCGCGCGTGGCCTGAGGTGTCGCCGTCGGGGGCGCCTGAATGGTAGGCTGGCTGATGATGGGCGTTTGCGGTACAGGCGTCAGCGTTGCCACAACCCCCGCTGGCACGGTGAGGGTAGGTGGGGGTGTCGGTGTCCCCTCGGGGGTGGGCGTCGGTTCAGGGCCACTGTTCTGCACACTGACAGGTCGCACGATGATTTCCTCGTAATTCCCATCGCGCCGCACGACACGCAAGCGCAGGCTGTATGTGCCATCAGGCACCGTCGCCGTGTTCCAGACGGCCAGTTGCCCGTTGACCACGGGCTGTTCACTCACCAACAAGACCGACCATGCCTCGTTGGGCGGATTGAGGCCAGGCGCAAAGTGAACTTCGTACTTCCAGAAATCGGGGTGCGTCGCCGTCCCTTGAATGCTCACAGTCCCTCGCAAAACGGCATTCGGGCGCGGCGACGTCACTTCGATGTTGGCTTGCAACACAGGTGCAGCTGTCGTGACATGCGTGGAGAAAGCCCAAATTCCCACCAACAACAGGCTCAAAGCGAAAATGAGACGCTTGGTCATGAGCATTGTCCTCATTCGACAATCAGATTTGCTAGAACAATCCACTTGCATCGAACGCATTCAAGATTGCCTTTTGCACATGCAAGTATGCAAACAGAAAAAGCGGGCGCAAGTGTAGCATGGGAGCGTAGAGCAAGCAAGGTTTTTCGGGCCTGGCGCGGCCCGCTTTGGGGAGTATGTTCGCAAATCCTCATCTCGTGCTATACTCTGCAATGGCAATTCGAGCAAGAGGTGTCTGCATGCAATGACTCTGAAGAAACCGTGGCAACTCATCGGTCTCAGTCTGTTGGTTATGTGGCTTCTGGTAGGGGGAACAGCGTGCGCGTTTACGCGCCCTGTGTTGTACGATGTACGCGTTGCGCCCGCTGACATCACGCCAAACGCTGACGGTGATACGGATGTCACCGTTATCACCTACCACATTGGCAAAACAGCCCTCGTGACGATTACATTCGAGCGCACCGACGGCGACGCTGCCGGGGAACGCTATGTCTGGCGCGAACGCGCCTTGCGCTCGCCAGGACGATACGAAGGCTGGTTCTCGGGCGTTGTCAACGATCGCATGATTCCCAATGGCACCTATCGTGTCATCATCGAAGCAATTCCTGTGGACCGCGATGGTACGCCCATTGGCGAGCCATCCCGCGCCGAAGCAATGTTGACCATCCGCGACGCCGATACGCAACCCCCTGATATCGTCAATCTGGATGTGTCGCCGCGCGTTTTCACCCCAAACCGCGATGGGATCGACGACCGCGTGACGATTTCCTACTGGCTCGCCAAGGATGTCGACCGTATCGAAGTCTATCTGGTCGGTCCCGATGGGGAAACCTATCCCGTCCCCGAAGATAAAATTCACGAGCCCAAAGCCGCTGGTCCCCACATTCACGATTACGATGGTGGAGTGGATTTAGGCGCTGAACCGCCACCCGATGGGGAGTACACTGTGGTGGTCGAGGCCCAAGACCGCGTCGGCAACCGCGTGGTAGCAACCGATACGTTGCGCATCGAGCAAGGTGGCGTGCCTCGTGTGGCGATTACACGCCATGATGTGATTTTCAGCACCGATTCGATCGTGCTAGGCGAGACGCTCTTTTTCACCACTACCGTGACCAACATTGGCAATGTCCCCGTTCGTACCCATGGCCCCGAACCAGGCACCATTTACACCACGCGCGAAAATTACAACAACAAGAATGAACCCATCAGTGATGGTTCGTTCCGCCTGGGGCTCGACTTCGAGGGCAATCTCACGCACAATGGGCGGGCATACCCTTTCCGCTGGCAACTTGGGCGTGATGAGGAACTGTACATCGATCCCATCACGGGTGAAAAGTATCTCATGCCTGGGCAAACCGTCACGGTCTGGGGTGGCTTGACCATCCTTGACCTGCCACCGCGCGAAGAACCGGCCTTCTGGATTGGGTTGATTCACGAGAATGTGGAAGTTGTCGAAAATCGCATCGGCAATACCTACATTCGTGTTGCCGCACCAATCACAGAGACCGAGAAACAAACGCCATGACCTCGCTTCCAACACTGAATTGGGCAACTATCGAACGATTGCGTACACGGCTGCATCATCCATTGCCAGGCTTGCAGGCACATTTGACGATGGCGCCTTCATCACGGGCAACACCCGACAGCCTGCTGGTGGAAGGCAAAACTTGCCGCGTTGCCGCCGTGTTGGTGCTGCTTTTTCCGAAGAATGGTCACCCCCATACGCTGCTCACTGTGCGGCGGGGGCATCTTTCGCATCATGCGGGGCAAGTCTCGTTTCCTGGTGGGCGGCGCGAAGATGGGGAAACGTTGGCGCAAACAGCGCTCCGAGAAGCGCAAGAAGAGATTGGGCTTTCCCCCGACACTGTGGAATTGATTGGCGCGCTCTCGCCCATTTACGTACCGCCCTCCAACTTCTGCGTGTACCCCCAAGTTGCGCTTGCGACCGAAGCCCCACATGTGTTGGCTGAAAGTGCCGAAGTGCAATGCGTGCTATTCGTGCCACTGGCGCATTTTCTTTCGCCTCGTCATGTGGGCATCGAACGTTGGAACTTGCACGATGCCCCCGTCCATGTGCCGCTCTACTACGTCGAGCCCTACAAGGTGTGGGGGGCCACCGCGATGATTCTGGCGGAGTTGATGATGGTGCTCCGCGAATTGTGCCTGAAAACCAATTCCACCAACGCATGAGGGGCAAAAAAGGTATGTTATTCGGGGCTGTGTTTACCCGTTTCTTGCGTGACGTATGGGACGAAGCGTTTTTGATTCTGCTGATGGCTGTGGTTGGGGGCGTTCTGAGCATAACCGTGGTGCTCGTACCGTTGGTGCTCATGGGACACGCCATGCTGGCCTGGCGCATCGTCGATGGCTATGCTGTCTCGTGGCGTGATTGGGTCAACGGTGCACGCCAGCACTGGCTGTTCGGCTACACCTGGGCTTTCATCGTACTGGCTGTGGCCATGATTCTGCTCGCCAACTGGCACTTCTACGGCATTCGTGAAGCCGCATGGGCGCGGCTGATGCAAGGCTTCGTTGTCGGTGCGTTCTTCGTTGCACTAGCCATCTTGCCCCTGGCGCCACTCTTCTACATTGTCAACCAAAACCACCGTCTAGCGTGGCGCAACAGCCTGTTTGTGGGCTTACGTGCTCTGGGGTCTATGCTCATGCTCTGGCTCTTTGTAGCGTTGGTTTCGCTCGTCTTGTATGTGTTCATTCCACCATTGGTTGCCATTGCCCCCCTGCTGTTGTTTCTGGGAAGCGGGCACATCATCCGCGCTGTGCTCGAACGACAAGAAGCAGCCCCCCCATCCGACGAAAACGGGGCACGTTTTTGATCGCGCCCCGTTGGCTTTGCTCGCCCTTCCTTATCGGGCGTATACGCCCCATTGGCGGTAGAACGCATCCAGCGAACAGCCACACGATGCCTCGAATGCCTGCAACAAGGCTTCAGGCGGTGCCAGGCGATAGCGCCAGTCGCGGTAATACGCCTGCAACGCTGCAAAAAAGGCCTCATCGCCTAGCTGTTCACGCAATGCTTGGAAGAACAGCGCCCCTTCAAGATAGACAATGACCCCATACGCTTCGCCACGACCTTCGAAAGCCGCCAATGGTTGGGCAATCGGTTCGTCCCCCATTTCGTCCTCGAATGCTTCAACCCGCTGGCGGTAAATATCCAAGAGACGAGCATACATTTCGGGGTCACGTTCTTCAAAATAAAGGAGTGAGGAAAAGGTCGTCAAGGCCTCATCTTGCCAGGGTGCTGCCAGCACATCGCTTCCCACCACGGCATACCACCACTGATGCGCCACTTCATGCGCCACTGCCACAGGTAAAAAGCGCCGTCCTTCCGTTGAGTTGTACAAATGCGCCGCCGCAATTGCTAGTCCCGGATACTCCACCCCGGCTGCGCCCTGCATCGGCATTGCGGCGACATCCAATTCGGCATAGGGGTATGCCCCAAAACGCGCATCGAAAATCCGCAATGAGTCCATTGCCACACGCAAGGCATCTTCCTCGGTCATCTCGGTAAAGCCCCAATGACGCACCTGCACACCATCCACAAGAGATTCGCGCTGACGATAGGCTGGGGATGCCAGAATGGTGAAATCACGTACTGGGCCGCTGACCACTGTTTTGGTGGTAGCAGTTGTGTCAAGCACAGTGCCTGTGCTCACAATATGCCACCCAGGGGGGTGTTCCACCTGCACACGGTACAACGACGTCAAGCTCACCACCGCATCGCCTTCGGCATAGACAGGGCGCACATCCCATGTCCCCTCGCGCCAGGCAGCCAGCATGGGGTACCAGTTGGCGAGCGCGGCGATTGGCTCCTTACGGCTCAAATGAAAAATGCCATAGATGTTTTCGCGCGAAAAATCAACCGGCAACATGCCACGGAACGACACATGCAACGTATGCACACTTGCAGGTGCCAGAGGTGTCTCCAAGGGAATGCGCCACGCCGTCTTATCATCCCCAACCGGCTCCCCCGTTTGCACCACGCCATCCACAGCTGTCGAAAGCAGTTCCAGCGTCCCACCATAAAGCACATCCGCATTGGGATAGAGCCGCACGACAATATCGTCAAGCGGCGCGCCACTACGATTGACGAACGTAATGACCCCCTTGCCTTCATAGACACCATCCTCGATCGAGCGCAGATCCAGCCAGAGATCGTAGCAGGCTTGCAGCGGCACACGCTCCCAATCGAGCGACACTTGCTCGCGCATCGCCTGCTGTTGCTCCTCAACTGGGCACGCCGTTAGCAAGGCATCCTGCGCCTCGGGCTCGGCAGGTGCTATCTGCGGAAGAGTGCGGGTAGGTCGCACAGTGGGAGAAGGCAAAGTGGAAGAAAGCGTAGACAGCGAGGTGGCACGACAAGCGACAATACTCATCCACACAAGCAGAGCAAAGCCAACAGCAACATACTTGCGCATAGGGGAAACTCCTTTCTGGTGTGGTGAACAAAAAAAGCCACCTGCAACGGTGGCCTGCCACAGTACCCCCGGCAGGACTCGAACCTGCGCACCCGGCTCCGGAGGCCGGTGCTCTATCCACTGAGCTACGGGGGCTTATTCGCCCAAAAGTATATTCAAAAGAGCGCCTTCTTCAAGTTGCACCCACTCAGCATTTGCCTTTCTGTATGTTTCCCTGCAACCTGCCATCACCACCTTGCGTATGCAAAGCGTACGAACAAGAAATGAACAACAGGTGGGGCAATGGCCACACGTGCAACAACAGAACAAGAGATAGCGTGGGTTCGAGCCGCATTGAATGGCGACGAGGCTGCGTTTACAGCCCTCGTCGAAGCCTACGCAACGCCTGTGTACAACCTGTGCTATCGTATGCTGGGCGACCCCGTCGAAGCCGAAGATGCTGCCCAGGAAACCTTCGTGCGCCTCTACCGACGCCTGCACACATACGATCAAAAGCGCAAATTTTCCTCATGGGTACTGGCAATCGCCTCGCACCACTGTATCGATCGCCTACGTCGTCGGCGCCTGAAAAAAGTGTCCATCGAAGAACTCCCACCATGGCAACCACTTGTCTCACAACGTGCCCGGCCCGAAGAGATTGTCGCCGAGCGCGACCGCGATGCACGGCTGCAAGCCTTGTTGATGGAGTTGCCAGAAGAGTACCGATTGCCGCTGGTGTTGCACTACTGGTATGGCTACTCCTACGACGAAATTTGCGAAATTACCGGGCTCAGCCTGAGCGCATTGAAAAGTCGTCTACACCGTGCCCGACATCGTCTAGCAAAACTGATGCGCGAAAAAAGTCCGGATTTGCTTCCACCACAGGCACGCCCAAATGGCAAGAGTGCCACACCACACCAACACCAAAATGAGCATCAAAACGAATCCTTTTAGGAAGACGCATTGGGGGAATGCAGATGAATGCGGCTGGAACACAAATAACATGTGAAGAGGTGCAGAAGATGATGTCGCACGCACTCGACCACGAATTGGGGGATGAACAATGGCAATTGCTACAAGCGCATATTCGTGCCTGTCAGGAATGCATGGAAACGTGGCAGGCACTCCGGCATCTTGACACGCTGCTGCACGCCGCACCGATGGCCACACCACCACCAGGGTTTGCCCAACACACGGCATCGCTGGCGATTGCCGCACACCAACGTCGTGAATGGATGTGGCTGTTGGTTGCCCTGATAGGCGGCATATTTGCGCTTTCGGGCCTGCTCCTGGCAACAATGATGCTTGCTTCGGGAACATGGCTGGCCTTTCTCACAACGCCCGATGTGCTTGTCGAAAGTGGGCGCACATTGCTGGAAGGCGCACAACTGCTTGGTCAGGGTTTTCTGGTCTTCTTCGTGCAACTGAACCAAGTGATGTTCGACCAGTTTTTGTGGCTTACCGTCAGCATGAGCCTACTCTGTTGCCTGGCCTGGTTGGTCATTTTGCGCATAGTCCAACGCACAGCCCCCGTTTTGGTCGAGGCGTAGCGAAAAGAAAGGAGGCATTCGATGAAGCGTACATTCTTGCTCGTGCTTGGGCTTCTGGCACTTGCGATCACAGGCGCTACTCCATCAGCCTGGGCCAATACATGCGACCGCACCGAGGATATTACTCTACTGGGGCAAAATCTGACTGTGGAAAGTGGGGAAGTGTTTTGCGGCGACATTGCTCTTATGGGGGGGTCGCTGGTTGTCGAAGCAGAAGCCGAAGTGCGGGGTGATATTGCCATTGCAGGCGGTTCGGCAACTGTGGATGGAACCGTGGACGGCGACATTGCCGTATTTGGTGGACACGTTACACTGGGTGAAACCGCTTTGGTCACAGGTGATGTCGCCCTGGCAGGCGGCTCGCTCAACCGTGCCAAAGGGGCGCGTGTCGAAGGCCAGGTTGCCGAAGCGAGTGAAATTCCTGACCTGGGGCTTCGTTTCACGCCGGGTACATTCAACTTCCTCGAAGGGGGCGTCATTCGTCAGCGTAGCCCAGCAAGCTTGTTATTGGCGGCCACCTGGTGGGTCATTCGCACGATTGTCACCATCTTCATTCTGGCAGTGCTGGCTTTCCTCATTGCGGTTCTGGCGCCACGAGCGTTGCGCAATAGCAAGCAAACAGCAGAGCAAGCACCAGTCGAAAGCTTTGCCGTCGGATGTCTGGGGATGCTGGCCCTGTTCATCCTCATCGTTCTGTCGGCTATCACCATCATCGGCATTCCAGTCGCCCTGGCACTCATTGTCGTCTTGGTAGCGGGCTTGCTCTATGGCTTGACGGTCGTTGGCACAATTATCGGGGAACGCCTTCTGCAAGGGTTGAATATCTCGCCTGTTCGGCTCACCACTGCGGCAGTCATTGGGGTTGTGCTCTTCGAAGCCATTCGCACGTTGGCCGATATTGTCCCCTTCGCGGGCGGCCTGCTCAGTTTTACACTCTCGGCGATTGTCATGAGTATTGGGGTTGGCGCGGCGCTCTTGAGCCGTGGCGGCCAGAGAGTATACCCCGGCGGCACCATATCTGGCTACTTGCCTGGTACAACAGGCCACAATGCTCCGCCACCAGCACCTGACACGCCTGACACACCCGACCCGCTCGATTCACTCTTTGCAGACCTGGATACCGACCAATCGGACGATACGTCAGATGAGAGCGAAGACGACCAGCCATCCACGCCAACATCATAGGCACACCCTCCTCCAAAAGGCGGCCACGTGGCCGCCTTTTTTGGTGCGAGCAGAAGTTTTCAATTTTTTGACTGGTGGCACAAAAGTTGTACCCAAAAATGGGTAAAATTTTGCTTGACATCTTGCAATGCCACATGATACAATTTCGACACATACCCAACAGCGACGTGATGCAGGCTCTGGACGAAAGGATGGGCAATGGCAACGCGTATTGACTTAGTCGAAGATGTGCTTCCTATCTCGGAACTGCGTTTGCGTGCCGCGGAAGTGATCAAAAAAATCCGCGAAACGCAGCGCCCACTGGTCATTACTCAGTACGGACGCGCCGTTGCCGTGCTGCTGGATGTCAACCAGTTCCAGACGTTACAAGACACACTCACCGAAATGGAAAATCAGATTGAAGCTCTCCACGATCGTCTGGCTGAGTTACAACCAGAAGACGAAACAGAAGAAGAGAGTGCATCGGACACCAAAGCTGCCGCATCATAAAAGAAGCCGCACACCCAAAAGTGGCGACTCAGGGTCGCCACTTTTTTGTTCTCGACACATATCCGACTGCGCGTGTTACAGCCGCATACTGAGCGCAATGCGCCCTCGTTCTTTGTCCACACTCAGCACACGCACTTTGACAACATCCCCCACGCGCACAATGTCGTGTGGATTGCGCACAAACCGATCGGACATTTCCGAAATATGCACCAGACCATCCTGCTTGACGCCAATATCCACAAATGCCCCAAACGCCACAACATTGCGCACGGTGCCTTGCAACACCATTCCCTCGCGCAAATCATCCATGCTCAACACATCACGTCGCAAAATCGGCGGCGGCAGGTCGTCGCGTGGATCGCGCCCTGGTTTGGCAAGCGCATCCAAAATGTCGTGCAAGGTTGGTTCGCCCACGCCAAGCTGCGCTGCCAGTTCAGGGACACGTGCTTTCAAGTCGGCAATCGGTAAGCGACGCAAGGTTTCCGGACTGATGTCGGTTTCGCCATATGCAGCAAGCAATTTTTCAACCACAGGATAGCTTTCGGGGTGGATCGCCGTGTTGTCGAGTGGGTTTTCGCCATCAGGAATGCGCAAAAACCCCGCCGCCTGTTCGAAGGCTTTGGGGCCTAGCCCCTTTACTTCAAGCAATGCCTGGCGAGAGCGGAAGGGACCATGTTCATTGCGATGGGCAACAATGTTTGCCGCTGTGCGTTTTGTCAAGCCAGCCACTCGTTGCAACAAGGCAGGCGAGGCGGTGTTGACATTCACGCCCACACTGTTCACCACGGATTCGACCACGGCATCCAATGCCTCGGCTAGCGCTTTCTGATCGACATCATGCTGATACAGGCCCACACCAATGCTCTTGGGGTCTATTTTCACTAGTTCGGCGAGGGGGTCTTGCAAGCGGCGGGCAATCGAAACAGCGCCACGCAGCGAAACATCGAGGTCGGGTAATTCCTGGCGAGCCAACGGTGACGCCGAATAGACACTAGCACCCGCCTCATTGACAATGGCATAGGCCGTCTCGCCTTCGAGTTCGCCTAGCAGTTCGGCAACCAATGTTTCGGTTTCGCGGCTGGCAGTTCCATTGCCGATCGCAATCGCTCGTACGTGGTAGGCTTCAATCCAGTGACGCAGCGTTGCTTTGGCTTCTTGCCACTGCTTTTGTGGCTCGTGTGGGTAAATCGTGCCTGTGGTCAGGACTTTGCCTGTGGGATCGCATACGGCGACCTTGCACCCTGTACGATATCCGGGGTCGATCCCCAAGACAGTTGCCCCTCTGAGCGGCGGTTGTAAAAGCAAGTTACGCAGGTTTTCCTCGAAGGTGGCAATTGCTGCTGTATCAGCGCTTTCGGTGAGCAAGCGTCGCACTTCGCGTTCGACCGATGGCGCAATCAGGCGGTAGAAGCCATCTTCGACAGCAGCCTGAAATTCACCCGCAAATGGCGATGTTGGTTGCAAACCGCTCAATGTAGCAATCTCTTCTACCAGGCGGTCGGTATCCAGTTCGAAGGTGACGCGTAAAACGCCTTCTTTTTCGCCACGATTGATCGCCAGCACCTGATGGGCTTGCAATTCACGCACAGGTGCCCGAAAGTCATAGTAGAGCGCGTATTTGCGCTGTGGGTCGGCAGATTCATCGGTACATTCGACACGCAACAGGGCTTCTCTCTGCAAACGTTCGCGCACCAACTGCCGCACCGTCGCTGTCTCAGCCACAACTTCGGCCACAATATCGCGGGCACCTGCCAGGGCGGCTTCGATATCGGGCACTTCTTCAGACAGGTATTCCGCCGCTGCTGCCTGCGGGTCACCGCTGTCTGGTTGCGCCAGGATACGGTCGGCCAGTGGTTCCAACCCACGCTCGCGGGCAACAGTGGCACGTGTCCGTCGCTTGGGCTTGTATGGCAGGTAGAGGTCTTCCACTTCTTGCAAGGTTTGCGCTGCTTCGATCGCAGCCCGTAGTTCTTCGGTAAGTTTTCCTTGTTCGGCAATCGAAGCCAGCACCGTTTGTTTCCGCGATTCGAGGGTGCGTAAGTAATCAAGCCGCGCCGCTACCGCACGCAACTGTTCTTCATCCAACAGACCTGTGACTTCTTTGCGGTAGCGGGCGATAAAAGGAATCGTATTGCCTTCGTCCAACAAGCGCACGGCACCAGATACTTGGGATTCACGCAATCCCAAATCTTCTGCGATACGCTGAATAAGTGTGTCCATCGTCTGCATACCCATCGTAAGTTGGTTGATACGCGAGCAGAAGCGCGCGGATTATACACAGGCACTGCATTTCCCCAAACGCATTTTGGCCGAAAAGGGCATATGATTGCGTTTATTTGAAGAGAAGAGCCCGCCCCTTCTTCGTTTATTTTGCAATTGTTATACAAATTGTAATGTTTTCATCTTAGTATGATATTCGAAGCCCCTTGTAGTCCGCCTACAATCGTTGACATACCAAAAGGCGAAGGCGAAACGTTGAGAGGAGATTTCAATATGGCATCCGAACGAACCGTGCCCCTTATTCTCGTCGTCGAAGACGACCCCGCCTCAGCCAAGCTCATTCGCTGGACGTTGATCCAGGAAGGCTACAACGTCATCATGAGTGAAAGCGGGCCTGACGCACACGAAAAAGCCATTCAATACGAGCCCGATCTGGTCATCATCGATGTTATGTTGAAGGGAATCGATGGCCTGATATTGACACGTCAAATTCGTTCGACCCCCACCATTATGCGTGTTCCTATCCTGATTGTCAGCGCCAAGAGTGATATCAGCGACAAAATTGCTGGGTTCGAAGCGGGTGCGGATGATTACCTTGCCAAACCTTTCAGCCCCGAAGAGCTGTTACTGCGTGTCAAAGCCCTTCTCTCGCGCGTGTATGGGATGCGGATGGTTGAGCCCGAAAGGGCCGTTGAAAAGGAAGGGCGCGTGATTTGCTTCTTTGGCCCCAAAGGGGGTGTTGGTAAGACAACACTGCTGGTCAATCTGGCAATTGCGCTGCGCGAGCAATCCGGACAAAGCGTGGCGATCATGGATGCCGATTTTTATTTTGGCACGGTCGGTGTTCATTTGAATATTCCACCGACAGTTTCCATCATTGATATTATTCAAAGCCCCACGTTTTCACCTGAAGCCATCGAATCCGCACTGATTACGCACAAAAAAAGTAACGTGCGCGTTCTGCTCAACCCCTTCTTCCCCGAAGAAGCGGAACTGGTACGCCCCGACCATGTTCAGGCCATTATCACCTATCTGACAACAGCGTATGACTACGTGTTGATTGATTGTCAATCAAGCTACGATGAACGTACGCTCGTATCGCTGGAAAATGCCCACGATATCATGCTGGTAATTACGCCAGAAGTAGGCACAATCAAGAATGCCAGTCGCTTCCTGGAACTGGTTGATAAACTGGAGATGAACGCAGAGAGCGTCCATTTGCTCCTCAACCGTGCTGATTCCAACGTCGGCGTCCAGCCGCGTGAAATCGAGCGTTCGCTTGGTAAGCCGATTGCCTTTCAATTTGGAAGTGGAGGGCGGCCTGTGGCCCTCTCGGTCAACCGTGGGGTGCCTATCGTGCTCGACCGTCCCAAGCATCCGTTCGCACAACAAATTCGCCGCATGGCCGATAAAATCATCACCCAGACAGTCGAACAAAGCTCCAAGGGGAGTGGGCTACGCCAACTGTTGTGGCGGTAAAACAGCCAGCGCGATGACGAACGTAAAAAGCGGTCTCGATAAAGAGACCGCTTTTTGCATCAGAGCAAGGCAGGTTCAATATTCGAGAGCAGGGGGCAATGTTTTCGCCTGCTCGACCCATGTCGTGACCATTTTGAGCGAGGGAACACGCCCGGCGAGCCGTTTTGCGGTATTCAGAGTGATGATGGTTGCATGTAAGTTTTTCGGGTTACGGCGTGCCAGTTCCTTCACCGTATCTACACCCGCCGCTTCTAGCAAGTCGGAATAGACACCGCCAATACCGTGGATACGTGCCAGATCAGCACGGTTCGCCAATTCAAGCACGACACTCGGATCTACTCCCAATTTTGCCGCCAAGTCACGACGTGCCGCGGGCGTTTTCGCCATGGCAAGCAGGTCATCACTATTTTTGACCCCTAGTGCTTTGAGTTTCGTTTCGATCTGCGGGGTCATGCCACGAAGTTCACGCAAGGTTACACCCATTGGTTACTCCTTCTATGCTATGTGTGATTGTCGCATGGCTTACGATATCGACCGAACATTACAGATTGAATTACAAAACGGCACACGCGATCGCAGTGCCGCTTTGTTCGACGAGAGGGACGCTTTCAATGCTTACACAACTTCATCAGGGGGGCGTGGTGTTGCCCACACGGTCTGTTCGTTACGGTAGGTGACCAGGCCAGGATGTTTCCCTGGTACACGGCGCACATACCGCCGTTCGGTGTAATCCACCAGCACCGTGCCGCCCCCCTTGCGTGCTGGCGAATACCAGGCGGCCAGGCTCGCCACCCGCTCAATCACACCTTGCGGCACAGGACGGCCTGCATTTTTCAGGATGACATGTGCCCCAGGCATACCACGCACGTGAAACCACAAATCATCAGGCGAGGCGCGTTTGAACGTGACCTCATCGTTCTGGCGAGCATTGCGCCCGACGTAGACGGGCAGGCCGTCCACCTTGAAGCGCAATGGCCGTCCCGAAGGGACACTTTTGCGCCGCCTGGTTGTCGTCTCAAAGCCGGCTTCGAGAAGTGCATCGTGCACCGCGTCGATCTCGGCACGATCTTCGGCAAGTTCCAAGTCGGCCAGCAATTGGTGCAGAAAATCGCGCTCGGTTGCAAGTGCCGCAATGCGCTTTGGCACTTCGTCAGCGGCACGACGCATTTTCTCGTAGCGCTGGAAGTAGGCTCGCGCATTTTCGACGGGCGTTTTCGCAGGGTCAAGCGTGATGGTGCGTGGCTGCCCGTCGTAATCGGGCAGGGTGATGTCACGCGCTCCACGGGGAATTTGCCACTGATACGCTAACAACAACTCACCTGCTTCGCGCACGCGCGTTATCTCTTCTTCCGGTACCAGGTTCTCACGCAATTGCTCGAGCGACCGTTCGACACGCGCTAGCGCCTCTTCGATCCGTTTCCGCACATGCTGGCGTGCCGCAGCGTAGGGGTCGGTATCGAGGCGGGCGCTGAAATAGCGCCACATGGCGGTACTTATGTCTTCGACAGGTTCGCGAGATGGCTGGTGACGGAGTTCATAGGGGGCGAATGCGACGACGGTACCATCTTCATCCAGCGCCACATGTGGTGCCCATGCCCCCGTTTCCGGCAGGCGGTAGAGCGTCACCAGGGCATCGAGCAGCGCGTCCGGGTCGATCTCGGGCGGGGTGGCATCGCTTGTGCCGCTTGCACGGTAAACGGCTTCACGCGCGGCGGTGGGGCTGACACCCAACAACCAGCGGGGCAGCAGGCGTGCCACCGCTTCGTCGGCTGGTACATTCGCCAGGAGCCGCACCAGTCTGTCGGGCGTCAGGTCCAGTGGGGGGCACTTATCCGCCGGTGGTGGGGGCGGTTCGTAGGGTTTGCCAGGCAATGTGACGCGGTAGCGGTTCAGGTCGGGACCAATGCGCTTGAGCGCATCGAGCACACGTCCTTCGGCATTCACCAGCACGATGTTGCTGTACCGCCCCATGATTTCGGCAATGAGCATGCACGCCCCTGCTTCCCCTTCGAAATGCAATTCCAGCACGCGCTCCCAATCGGGTTGGCGCACGTCCACCAGCCGCGCCCCACGCACCCACTTGCGCAGCAACAGGAGCAACGGGGGCTCGGACTCCAAACCACGCCGCAACTTTTGCGGCACAAATAGCATGCGGGCGTCCTGTGGATGCGCAGCGAGAAGCAGATACGCCCGCCGTCCCGCGTAGAGTTCCAATTCGACACTCCATTCATCTGGAAAGACAACTTGCTGCACACGGGCGCCCAGAAACGTGTCCAGGTCGTCGCGCAAGCAAGCCAGTGTCAGGTAATCAACATGCATGCTTGCACTCCTACGGCCTGATGAACCAGAGGACGGCTGCGGGGATGAAAACCCCCGCCAACGCGCCAGCGACGAGTTGAGCAGGCGTATGCTTGCGCCGCTCCAATCGTGCCCACGCCACTGGCAGCAACGCCCCATAGAGCAACGTGCCCCAAATCCCAAACACATACGTGAGTACTGTTGCGAAACCGGCGACACTGACCATGTGCAAGCTGATTTTCCAGACACTGGAAATCAGCAACATGCTCACACCCAAACAAGCATAGATGAGCGCAAACGTCCAGACCAAGCGCGGCGCGCCGCCAACACCCAACACCACCAATGCCAGCAGATCGCTTGCCAAGCTGACGGCAATGAAACGAGGCCGTTCTCGCCGATTGCTCAATTCCAAGTCCGACACCCAACCACGTCGCCGTCCAATAAGCAGGTAGGCAAGGGGGATGCCACTCAACAGCAACAACGCGACCAATGCCCAGATGAGCCCACGCCATCCGCCTGCATACCAGCCAACCAGTGGAAAGACCCACAACGAGAGGACCGAACTATCGAACAGAATGGAAAGCCAGCGTGCCCACGTTGCGCGATTCATGGCGTTTTCTCCTGTTGCATGGCTTGCCAAACACGTTGTGGCGTCATGGGCAAGTCGGCGACGCGCACACCTGTTGCATGCGCCACGGCATTGGCTACAGCCGCCGCGGTTGCGACGACAGGGGGTTCACCCACACCACGTGCCCCAAAGGGCCCATGTTCGGACGGCACTTCGACCAGCAAGCACTCAATCCGATCGGCCACATGAGGGGTGCGCGGTACGCTGTAATCCATCCAGGAAGCGGTCAGCACCTGCCCCTGTTCGTCGTAGGCCAGCTGTTCGTGCAATGCCCAGCCAAGCCCCTGCACAGCACCACCCATCATTTGCCCTTCGATGAGCAGAGGGTTGATGGCCCGTCCAACATCCTGCACGAGCACGAGACGATGCAGACGCACCATACCTGTTTCGGAGTCCACACTCACTTCGGCAAGCTGAGCGCAAAAGCCTGGCGCTTGCTCGGTAATGGCAGTGCGCCCACGTCCCAGCACAGGGGCGTAGCGGCCACCAAAGCGCATGGTCTTGCCAGCGATTTCAGCCAGCGAGAGCGAGCGCCCCGGCGCGCCTCGTACATGCACCGCCCCTTCGCGCAATTCAAGGTCGGCGGGGTCGGCTTCTAGTTCTTCGGCGGCGATGGCAAGCACCTGCTGTTTGGCTTCTTCCACCGCCTGCAACACAGCCGCCCCCACCGTGTAGGTAATTTTGCTCCCCCCGGTCGCACCGGCATAGGGGGCTGTGAGCGTATCGCCCGTGACGATACGGACGCTGTCGGGCGGCAGGTCGAACACTTCGGCGGCAATCAGGGCAAAGGCGGTTGTCGAACCAGTCAAATCAACCGAGCCGACATGGATAGTCAACGTCCCATCACGCTGCAACAGACAGGTGGCGGCTGCTGGTTCGATCCCCCCCGGCCAGCCACCAACAGCCACGCCCACACCCCGCCCTTGGGCACGCACCTGCTCGCGGTGCTGCCAGAGCGGGTGTGCCTGCACGGCTTCCAACACGTCCCGCAAGCCAATAGAGGGCCAGGGACGCCCACGAATGGTCGGATCGCCCGTACGTGACGCATGGCGCAGGCGTAGGTCGATGGCATCCATGCCGAGCCGTTGAGCGAGTTCGTCCATGGCACTTTCGATGGCAAATGTGGCTTGTGGGGCACCTGGGGCACGGTAGGCATCGTTCGACGCTTTGAAGGTGAGGACTTCGAGCCCTTCGATGTCCACGTTTGGGATTCGATAGTAGCTTCCGAGCAAAAACGCTGCCACGCCTACCGGTGTGCCAGGATAGCATCCGCTGTCGAAGAGCAAACGCGCTTGCAAAGCGGTGATTGTCCCGTCGCGGCGTGCCCCCAACTTCACGTGAATGCGTGCCGATGGCGCCGGCTTCGTCGCGAGCAGTTCTTCCATGCGTGTCAGTTTCAGGCGCACGGGCTGCTGTAAGCGGTGCGCCACGAGCGCCACCAGCGGCTCGAAGAGCAAGAATTTTCCGCCAAAACCGCCCCCAACCGGTGTGGCCATCACGCGCACGTCGCTTTCGGTCAGGCCGAGCACATCGGCGACTTCACTTTGCACGAAGAAGGGCGCTTGTGTACTGGTCCAGATGGTAACGCCATGCGGTTCGGGGCGTACAACAACCGTTTGCGGTTCGAGATAATTTTGGTGGACACGCGACGTGGTGTACGTGCGTTCGACAACGACATCGGCCTCGGCCAACGCCTGGGCAGCATCGCCACGCGAAAAATGCACGCGGTTGCTGATGTTGCTGCGCGTTGTGCTTTCTTCGTCGCCGCCAACGTCGGCGCCGTGCGCCGCGGCCGTTTCATCGTTGCGGCCGGGTACGCCATCCGGCCACACCAGCGGCGCATCAGGAGCCATGGCCGTTTCGGCATCTACAACTGCGGGCAGTGGTTCGTAGTCCACAAACACCAGGTCGGCAGCATCCTGAGCGGTGGCTTCATCGCGTGCCACAACGAGCGCCACCGGTTGGCCGGCAAACATGACACGCTCACGCGCCAGCATGAGGCGGTGGCGCGACGAAGGCACAATGTCGGGCAAATCTGCCGCGGTGAAAACAGCCACTACGCCGGGAAATGCCAATGCTTCGCGGGTGTCAATCGCCCGCACAGTTGCATGCGGGTAAGGACTGAGCACGAGCCGCGCATGCAACAGACCGGGCAATGCAATGTCGCCAGCATATTGCACACGCCCGGCGGCTTTCGATTCACCATCACGCAGAGGAATTCGCTGACCGATGACTGCCATGGGTTGCCTCCATGCAAAGTTGTCCGGTTCGTCATACAGTTAGCGAGGCTCATTATAAAGCAAGGTGGCGAGGAAGAAAATATCCCCTGCAACAGAGCCACAGTACAGGCAGCATCTTGTCCAAATGGCAGGGCGTGCTATCTTTGCGTCACCATACCACACAGGGAGCATTGCGCCATGTCAGCCATCTTTACCTTCGCCCGACGGCTGCTGAGTGATCGACGCATCGAAACGGCACTGGTCGTCATCAACGTGCTGGGCTTCCTCATTGGCACAATCTACTGGTACGGGCCACAAATGCGCATTGTCCCACCGCATCTCTGGCCATGGCTGGTCGATTCGCCCCTCTCGGTTCTGGGGTTTGCGATTGCCCTGCCGTGGATTCGCCGCCGCCCGACGCAGTGGGGGGCGCAAATGGCTGCGACCTGGGCAGTGTTTAGCAACGTGAAGTATGGTTTGTGGACCGTGCTCTTTTGGATCCTTTGGTGGCGTGGGCCAGGTTGGTTCACGCTGGAAAGTATCACGATGACCTTTACCCACAGTGCGATGGTGCTCATGGGGGTGAGTTTGTTGCTGTTCTATCGCCCACGGCCAGAGCAGGTGCTTCTGGCAGCCGCCTGGTTTGGGCTGAATGATTACCTGGACTACTGGCGCGGTATTGCGCCCACCGTGCCAGCCGGTGTCGATTTGCGCATCTTGCAGTGGGAACAAGTGCTCATGACGACCATTCTCACGCTGGGCATGCTCTGGCTGGCACGTCAGACAACACCAGACGAGCGTTGACACGTTCTGGGGCGACTTGTACAATCGCCATCGAACACCCACACATGCGCCCAATCCAACAGTCGCGTAACCCTTCCCAGGCGAACGGGTTTTTGTCAATGGCAGACGGTATCACAACGTTGTGAAGGGGGAGTTGCCTGTGACACTCATCATCGCCATACTCATTGGCTATCTTGTTGGTTCAATCCCGAATGGTGTGCTGATTGGTCGCTACATTTTCGGTGTCGATCCCCGTACAGTTGGCAGTGGCCGCACAGGTGGCACGAACGTGTACCGTGCCGCTGGCCCCAAAGCGGGCATTTTGACAGCCATCACCGACGCAATCAAGGGGATCGTGGCGGTTCTTCTCGTGCGTACACTCATCACCGACAACGAAATGGCAGCACAATTGGCTGGCCTGTTTGCTGTTATCGGGCACAACTGGTCGGTGTTCCTCAAATTCAAAGGTGGTGCAGGGACAATGCCGAATCTCGGAGTCATGGCGACCCTTTCAGCCACCATGTTCGTTCCGGCGGGGCTCTTGGGGCTGCTTTCGCTCTATCTCTGGCGCATGGCCTCGCTTGCTTCGCTCGTCGTTTCGTGGACAGGATTGGTGACGGCGCTCTTGTTCGCTCGTGAGTACTGGCTCTATGCGATTGGTCAGGCGCTCGTCGTCACGTGGGCGCTTCGCCCGAATATCAAGCGGATTTTGAACGGCACAGAACGCCGCATCGGAGAACGCAACAAAACGCCCGTGAGTTGACTCACGGGCGTTTCGCCATCCCCACTCACCACACAAGGACAGGCATATGCCACCCGACGCCTCACGTTTGAAAACCTGTTGGCGGCAATTCGTCACTACGGGGGCGCTCGATGAAGCCCACCGAGCGCATGTCCCCCAGCCCATTTACCGCTCGTGGCAACGGTGTTCCTTGCGTCTCGCGCCTTTTCGCCCCCCTCGCCTTCCACAGGCTCGCGAAGAGATGCTGGAACACGTGCGATTGAACCTGTTTGACATGCTGGCAACCGCCCGCCCCTGCCTGGAAGATGTGCTCCAATTCAGTGAAGGGGCAGGCTTTGTGCTGGTGTTGACCGACAGCACCGGCTGTGTGCTGGAAGTGTTGGGGGATCCAGACGCAAAACGTGCCATGTCCGCCTACCAGGTGCGCCCCGGCGCCTATTGGAGCGAGGGGGCAGCCGGCACGAACGCCATTGCGCTCGCGCTACTCGATGCCATGCCGATCGAAGTGGTCGGAGCCGGGCATTACTTGCAAGCCTTCCATACGCTCACCACCGCAGCAGCGCCCATTCACGATGTGAGCGGCCATGTGTTGGGCACATTTGCCATGATCGGGCCGCTCGATCGCTACAACGCCCACACGCTGGCCACTGTCATGGCCACCACCAGGGCGATTCACAATCAGCTGCACACCGATTACTATCTCGCCACGGCCAACCGCCACCTGACCGAGCTGCAAAGTGTGTTCCGCGCCATTTCCGATGGTGTCATTTCGTGGAATCCCCAAGGGCATATCACACACATGAACGAACGCGCAGGCGACCTGCTGGGGATTTCCCCCGAGCACGCCCGTGGTCGCCCTTTGTCCGATGTGGTGCAACTGCCACCACTGGTGCAGCAAGCACAACAGGAAAAGCGTACCTTGCTCGATGCGGAAGTGACGTTATGGGTTGGACAACGCAGTTTCGATGTCATGCTTTGTTTCCACCCCATCCATCACGGGCCATACTGCCTGGGCTACCTGGCGACCATTCGCCCAGTGAAGCGTGTACGCAACCTGGTGCACCGCATCGTCAACATGCCCACCACCATCACCCTCGACGATATTCCCGCCTTTTCACCAGCCTCGCGTCGGGTCATACGGTTGGCACGTCAGGCAGCCCGCGGTCGTGCGCCGGTGCTTCTGCATGGTGAAAGCGGCACAGGCAAAAGCTCACTGGCAGCCGCCATCCACAACAGCAGTCCCCGCGCCAATGGGGCATTCATCACCGTTCATTGCCGCACCATCCCCCACGAGTTGATGGTGCCCGAGTTCCTGGGGATCGACCAGAGCACCGACAATAGCCGCCCCAGCAAATTCGAACTGGCCGATGGGGGGACACTTCTGCTGACGGACATCGAATACCTTTCGCTGGAAATGCAAAGCGCCCTGCTCCATGTGATCGACAGCGGTATGGTGATGCGGCTTGCTGGCACACGCGCCATCCCTGTGGACGTTCGCATCATCGCTTCCACCACTGCCGACCTGGACGAGTTGGTACGTGCCGGTCACTTCCACGCCGACCTGCTCTATCGCTTCAACGCCTTTCGCATCACTGTGCCCCCCTTGCGCGAACGACGTGAAGACCTGGAAACGCTGATCGAACGCACGGCCAGTCGCATCGGGCGGCACACCCAGCGCCGCGTCCATATCGCCCCCGACGCCATGGCGATCCTCTGCCGCTACGACTGGCCGGGCAACATCCGCGAACTCGAATCGGTTCTGGAACGTATCATTCTCACCAACGACCGTTCTCTCATCCGCCCGCAAGATGTCCCTTCGTACCTGCACCACGCAACACCACACCATCCAGCCGAACCGGTAACCAGCCCGTTTCCGCCCACTTCGCTCGCCGACTTGGAACGCGAAGCCATTGTCCGTGCCGGTTGGGCCTGCCGCGGCAACGTCTCACGCATGGCGGTGCAACTTGGTATCAGCCGTACCACGCTCTGGCGGCGGATGAAACAGTACGGCATCGATCCGAACCAATTTCGCACACCATCGCGATCGTAACACCTGTTTCACATTGAAACAACCCTTCCACAAAACTGTTTCAATGTGAAACAATCAAACGAAAATACTCGCTATTTTCCGCCTGATAGCGTACACTCGTGTATGTACTGGTCGTCCTCATTGTATTGCCGCATCAACAACCACTCTACGCCCTGCCACCAAATGCGAAAGGGGGTGATGCCGCCATTCAGCCAACGACGTCGTTGGCTGCACACACATGCCACGATGCTTGTCGTGCCACCAACCAACCACGAATGTATGGAGGAGGGTTCTCATGAACGTCTATCTGGCCGAATTGATTGGCACCATGATTCTCATCATTCTCGGGGATGGGGTCGTTGCCAACGTGGTACTCAACAAATCCAAGGGGCAAAATTCTGGCTGGATCGTGATCACCACAGGCTGGGGGTTGGCAGTCGCCGTGGCCGTCTATGCGGTAGGGTGGATTAGCGGCGCACACATCAACCCAGCGGTAACAGTTGGCCTTGCGGCGATTGGCAAATTCAGTTGGGCGCAAGTCCCAGGCTACATCATCGCGCAAACCGTCGGTGCCTTCATCGGCGCGGTCATCGTCTGGCTGGCGTATCTCCCCCACTGGGAAGCCACCGAAGACCCCGGCGCCAAACTGGCCGTCTTCTCGACTGGGCCTGCCATCCGCAACACCGCCGCCAACTTCTTGACAGAAGTCATCGGAACCGCTGTACTCGTCGGTGGCGTACTCTGGATTTTGGATACGCACAACAATCTCAGCAGCGGACTGGGCCCACTCTTGGTCGGCTTCCTGGTGTGGAGCATCGGGCTCTCGCTCGGCGGGCCAACTGGCTACGCCATCAACCCCGCCCGCGACCTGGGACCGCGCATTGCCCACCAACTCTTGCCCATCCCCGGCAAAGGCGATTCCGATTGGGAATATGGTTGGATTCCCGTGGTTGCCCCCATTGTCGGCGGGGTGATTGGTGCACTGTTCTACACTATTTTCTGGCCATAATCCTTCCCCCTTCCCAAAGCACGCCCCTTCCACATTCCTGTCTGAAGGGGCGTGCGCGAGCATCATCAATTCATATACCCGTACAGGAGGCCCCCATGAAAAAACTCATCAACAAGGTCGAAAATGTGGTGCGCGAAAGCCTGGAAGGCATGGCACTGGCACACAGTGATCTCATCCGTGTCCACTTCGACCCCACGTTCGTCTATCGCGCCAATGCCCCCGTGGCAAACAAAGTCGCCGTCATCTCCGGCGGTGGAAGCGGCCACGAACCGATGCACGGCGGGTTCGTAGGCGTCGGCATGCTCGATGCCGCCTGCCCCGGCGAAGTCTTCACATCCCCCACACCCGACCAAATGCTCGAAGCCGCCCGCACCGTCAACAGTGGTGCAGGGGTGCTCTACATCGTCAAAAACTACACGGGCGACGTGATGAACTTCGAAATGGCGGCAGAACTGGCCGCATCCGAAGGTATTCCCGTGCAAAACATCCTCATCGACGACGATGTCGCCGTGAAAGATAGCCTCTACACGGCCGGGCGCCGCGGCGTCGGGACAACCGTGCTCGCCGAAAAAATCGTCGGCGCGGCTGCCGAAGAAGGGCGCGACCTGAAAGCCCTGGCCGACCTCTGCCGCCGCGTCAACATCAATGGGCGCAGCATGGGCATGGCACTCACCTCGTGTACGGTGCCCGCCAAAGGCTCACCCACGTTCGAGCTGGGCGACGACGAAATGGAAATCGGCATCGGGATCCATGGCGAACCAGGACGCGAACGTATGCCACTCAAAAGTGCCGACGAAATTACCGAAATGCTCGCGCTCGCCATCATCGAAGATGAGGCCTACACCCGCACGGTGCGCGAATTCGACATGGAAAAGGGCACCTGGATCGAAGTCGAATTGACCGATCCACCTTTCCAGCCGGGCGACAATGTGCTCGCCTTCGTCAACAGTATGGGCGGCACCCCCGTTTCCGAACTCTACATCGTCTATCGCAAACTGCACGAAATTTGCGAAAAGAAGGGGCTGCGCATCGTGCGCAATCTGGTGGGCGCGTATATCACGTCGCTGGAAATGCAAGGCGTCTCGATTACGCTGTTGCGCATGGACGACGAGATGATCCGCTTGTGGGATGCCCCCGTCAATACACCCGCACTGCGCTGGGGCGCTGGGAGCACAGCAGCATTGAGCCAACCACTTGCGTGAAAAGGAGCCCGACCATGACGTTGACCAAAACCGACGTGCTCGCATGGTTGCGCAACATTGCCACTGTGCTGGCCGAAAACAAAACGTACCTCACCGAACTCGACGCTGCCATCGGGGATGCCGACCACGGCATCAACATGGACCGTGGTTTTCAGCGTGTGATGAGCCAACTGCCCACTGTGGAAGACAAAGACATCGGCACCATCCTCAAAACAACGGGCATGGCGCTGCTTTCAAGTGTGGGGGGCGCCGGGGGACCGCTCTACGGCACCTTCTTCATGCGCATGGGCATGGCTGTGGCCGGCAAGGAAGAACTCTCGCCCGAAGACGTCCACACCATGCTGGCCGCCGGACTGGACGGCGTGATGCAACGCGGTAAGGCCGAAGTCGGCGACAAAACCATGGTCGACACACTCGCGCCCGCCATCCGCACGCTGGGCAACGCGCTGACCGCCGGGCACCACTTCGATGACGCACTCGACCGCATGGTTGCCGCCGCCGAAGAAGGGATGAAATCCACCATCCCGCTCGTCGCACGCAAAGGCCGCGCCAGCTACCTGGGTGATCGCAGTGCCGGCCACCAGGACCCCGGTGCGACATCGTCCTACCTGATTCTGGCCGCACTTCGCGATACGCTCAAGGCAGACGAATGACGACTGATATCAACCCTTTCCACCAGTTTGCAGACCAAAGGAGGTCAGCATGAGCAAGTATGTAGGCGCTATCGACCAGGGAACCACCAGCACCCGCTTCATGGTGTTCGACCACAGTGGCCGTGAAGTGGCGAAACACCAGCTCGAACACGAGCAAATCTACCCCCAGGCCGGTTGGGTCGAACATGACCCACTGGAAATTTGGGCACGCACGCAAGACGTCATCGAAGGCGCCATGCAAAAAGCGGGACTCGACGCCTCGCAACTTGCGGCCATTGGCGTCACCAACCAACGCGAAACAACCGTCGTGTGGGACAAGACGACCGGCAAGCCCTACTACAACGCCATCGTCTGGCAAGACACACGCACCGACCGCATCTGCACCCAATTGGAACGCGATGGATTGGGCGACCTCTTCCGTCGCAAAACGGGCTTGCCTATTGCCACCTACTTCTCCGGCCCCAAAATCAAGTGGATTCTGGACAATGTGGAAGGCGTCCGCGAAGCCGCCGAACGTGGCAATGCGCTCTTCGGCAACATCGATACCTGGATCATCTGGAACCTGACCGGTGGCCCCAACGGCGGTAAGCACATCACCGACGTCACCAATGCCAGCCGAACCATGCTCATGAACCTGGAAACACTCGACTGGGACGATGAACTGTTGCGCATTCTGGGGATCCCGCGCCAGATGCTGCCCGAGATTCGCCCATCGAGCGATCCGAGTCTCTACGGTATGACAGCCGCGAACGGCCCCTTCGGCGCAGAAATCCCCGTTTGTGGCGACCTGGGTGACCAGCAAGCCGCTACTGTGGGGCAAACCTGCTTCGACGTGGGCGAAGCCAAGAACACCTATGGGACCGGCTGCTTCATGCTGCTCAACACCGGCACCGAAATCGTACCGAGCAAGAGCGGCTTGCTCACCACCGTCTGCTACAAATTTGGTGACGAGCCCGCTGTGTACGCCCTGGAAGGCTCCATCGCCATCACCGGGGCGCTCGTGCAATGGTTGCGCGACAACCTGGACTTCTTCGACTTCTCGCACCACATCGAAGATTACGCTCGCACCGTCGAAGACAATGGCGGTGTCTACTTCGTGCCCGCCTTCTCGGGTTTGTTTGCCCCCTACTGGCGCAGCGACGCCCGGGGTGTCATCGTTGGGCTGACCCGCTACGCGAACAAGGGGCATATCTGCCGCGCTGCACTCGAAGCCACCGCCTACCAGACCCGTGAAGTCCTGGATGCCATGAAAGCCGATTCCGGCGTCGATCTGGCAGCGCTGAAAGTGGACGGCGGTATGGTCTACAACGAATTGCTCATGCAATTCCAGGCCGACATCCTCGATGTGCCGGTGGTGCGCCCCCAAGTCGCCGAAACTACCTCGCTGGGTGCCGCCTACGCGGCTGGTCTGGCGGTCGGTTTCTGGTCGAACCTGGACGATTTGCGTCAAAACTGGCAGGTGGATAAGACCTGGACCCCCGCCATGGACGCAGCCACACGCGAAAAACTCTACCACGATTGGAAACGCGCCGTGGAACGCACATTTGGCTGGGTCGAACAAGACGCCTAATCGCATGTGGGAGCGCGTGGCACGCTGTCAGGCGCTCCCCCGTTCTCGGCTGTCAGCCACCCCACCAGTCGCTGGCAGCCGAGAGGGGACCCCATCGACACACGTGTAGAATCGACCAAACGAACACGCCTGAGGGACGCATGCGCACAATCCAAACCGAAGTTCTGGTCATTGGCGGGGGGGCTACCGGCGCAGGCATCATCCGCGACCTCGCCATGCGTGGCTTCGACGCCATTCTGGTCGAAAAGCGCGACCTGACGCACGGCACAACCGGGCGCTACCACGGCTTGCTGCACAGCGGTGGCCGCTACGCCGTCAAAGACCCCAAAGCCGCGGTGGAATGCATCGAAGAAAACCGCATCTTGCGGCGTATCATGCCCCACTGCCTAGAAGACACCGGCGGCTTTTTCGTCGTCACGCCGTGGGATGATCCCGACTTTGGCGACACATTCATGGAAGGCTGCCGCAACGCCGGTATTCCTGTGGAAGAAATCAGTGTTGCCCAAATGTTGCGCGAAGAACCCCTCTTGAACCCCAAAATCTCTCGCTGCTTCCGTGTCCCCGATGCCGCCGCCGATTCGTTTCTGGCCACCCGCCTCAATGCCGAATCGGCGCGAGCATACGGCGCACGTATCTGGACCTACCACGAAGTACGCGACCTGATGATGGATGGTCAGCGCGTCATCGGTGCGGTCTGCTACGACCTCGTACACGATGAGGAAGTGCGCATCTACGCCGACATGGTGGTCAACGCTGCCGGGGCGTGGGCAGGGAAAATCGCTGCCATGGCAGGGCTGGACGTCACCATCACCCCCGGCAAAGGCGTCATGGTCGCCATCAATCACCGCGTTCTCAACACGGTTGTCAACCGGTGCAAAATGCCTTCCGACGGCGACATCATCGTCCCCATCCACACCGTCGCCGTCATCGGCACCACCGACGTCAAAGTGAGCGACCCCGAACACTTCGCTATCGAGCCATGGGAAGTCGAACTCATGCTCGACGAAGGCGAAAAACTGGTGCCCGGTGTCAAAGAAATGCGTATTTTGCGGGCCTGGGCTGGTGTGCGCCCGCTCTACCAGGAAACCAAAGCCGTGGATACCCGCGATATCACCCGTGCTTACACCCTGCTCGACCACGAAACGCGCGACGGGGTGAGCGGCATCATCACCATGACAGGCGGCAAATGGACAACCTACCGCCAGATGGCGCAGGTGACAGTCGATCGCGTCTGTGAAAAATTTGGCGTTCAGCGCGAATGCCGCACCCATCTGGAACCGCTGCCCGGCGCCGAGCAACATGGCGGGTATCATTGGTTGGGGGCACGCTTCGCCGACGTCGAGCGCCGTCAAGCCTATGGCGATCTCATCTGCGAATGCGAGCTCGCCACGCGCGAAGACGTGGAACGCGCCATTCTCGAAGGCGACGCCAAAGCCATCGACGACATCCGCCGCATGGTCCGCCTGGGGATGGGGCCCTGCCAGGGGGGCTTCTGCACCTTCCGTGCCGTCGGGCTTCTGCATCGCCTGCGCCAGCCCGACGTGGAAGAAGCCAACGCTGCCCTGCGCGATTTCCTGCAAGAACGCTGGAAAGGCTTGCTGCCAATTTTGTGGGGGCAACAACTGCGCCAAGAGCGCCTGGATGAATTCATCTACCTGAGTGTGCTCAATGTCGATCATCTGCCAGGCCCCAAAGCCACACGCCTGGCACCCGTGATGTACGACCCGCCAACCGGCGAAGCGCCACAAGGCCGTGTCTAAACGTTCAAGCAACCAGGATGCACGAATGCGTATGAACACCTATCCCGACGTCATCGTCATCGGAGCAGGATTGAGTGGCCTCACTGCCGCCTGGCAACTGGCGGCACGTGGGCATCGTGTGCGTCTCATCACCAAAGGCTGGGGCGCAACCCACTGGCATAGCGGCTGCATCGACGTGCTGGGGTACTTCCCCATCGGCAACACGCCCCCCGTGAGCCTGCCGCGCGAGACGCTTGCCACCCTCATCGCCAACATGCCCGAGCATCCCTACGCACTCGTGGGTATCGAACGCTTGGAAGCCGCCCTCGACGCATTTGCGACGCTCTGCCACGATGCTGGCTATCCCCTGCACGGTTCACTCGATAGCCAGTGGCTGCTGCCCTCGGCCGTGGGGGCCTTTCGCCCCACCTGCCTGGCACCCGAAACCATGATGGCCGGCGACCTCAGCCGCCACGACCGCGAACCCATGCTCATCGTCGGCTTCGAGCGGCTGAACGATTTTTACCCCGAACTGATTGCCGCCAATCTCATCAAGCAAGGCCATCTGGCACGGGGCACACTAGTGGAGACCCCCACTTTGCGCCGCCAGAAAGCCATCAACACGCTGGTGCTGGCACGGCTCTTCGAGCAAGCCACCTTCCGCGCCGAATTCATTGCTGCCGTCAAACCCAAACTCGGCAAAGCTGAGCGCGTCGGCATACCTGCCGTGCTCGGATTCGACAACGCGCTCGCCATCAAAGCCGAATTGGAAAAAGCCTTCGACCGCCCCATCTTCGAGATTCCAACTGTGCCCCCTTCAGTGCCGGGGATGCGCCTGCACCGCATCCTCACACGCGCTATCGAACGCGCCGGGGGGGACATTCGCACCGGCATGCAGGTGGTTGCCGCCGACACCAAGGGGGACCGCGTCACCACCATCTGGACGGAAGCCGCGGCACGGCGTGTTCCCCACCACGCCGACACGTTCGTGCTTGCCACCGGGGGCATTCTGGGCGGGGGCATCACCACTACCTACACCGGCGAGGTGCGCGAAGTCGTCTTTGGCTTGCCCGTCAATGCCCCCACCGACCGCATGGCATGGCTGTATCGCGATGTGCTCGACGAACGCGGGCATCCCATCTTCCGCGCCGGTATCCGTGTGAACAGCTCATTCCGCCCGCTTGATGGCGAGACACCGCGCTATACCAACGTCCACGTCATCGGCACCACACTCGACGGCTGCGAACCATTGCGCGAACGATCGTTCGAAGGCATCGCCATTGCCACCGGTTTCGCCGTGCAAGATGCCCTTCCAACCACCAACCACTCGACATCTGCTTGAGGCTGCCATGTTCGTCGAACAGACACTCGACAACTGCATCAAATGCAACATCTGCGTCACCGAATGCCCGGTTGCAGCGGTCACCGACAAATTCCCCGGCCCCAAGTATGAAGGACCACAGGCCGCCCGGTTCCGCCAACCCAACCAACCACTGACCGATTGGTCGGTGGACTATTGCAGCGGCTGCCGTGTCTGCAACATGGTCTGCCCCACGGGGGTACGCATCGCCGAAATCAACGCTCGCGCACGCGCCGAAATGGTGCGCAAAGGCGCGTTCGGCTGGCGCACACGACTGCGCAACAACCTGCTGGCACGCTCGGAATTGCTGGGCAAAGTGGGACACCCCATCGCCCCGCTGGCGAACGCCCTGCTGCAAAACCCGCTGGGGCGGCTCGCCGCCGAAATGACGTTGGGCATTGCCCGCCACGCCCCGCTGCCCACGTTCAGCCGCGAACGGTTCACCGCATGGTATCGTGCTCATCAGCCTGCCAATGCCCCCAAAGGCAAAGTCGTTTACTTCCACGGGTGTTCGACCGAGTATTACGAACCACGTGTGGGGCGTGCCGCCGTGCGCGTGCTGGAAGCCAACGGCTTCGACGTCATCATCCCGCCGCAACATTGCTGTGGCCTG
This sequence comes from Ardenticatena sp., assembly GCA_015487975.1. GTDB lineage: Bacteria > Chloroflexota > Anaerolineae > Ardenticatenales > Ardenticatenaceae > Ardenticatena. Next base: position 32,982 of record WFOS01000003.1, on the reverse strand, counting down.
CCACTGCTTTCCAATGGTGAATTCGACGCCGCACGCAACTACCACCGCCGCAATGTCAACTCGCTCGTCGAATACGCCCGCCAGGGCATTCCCATTGTGGGCACATCCACCAGCTGCACGCTCACACTCAAAGAAGAAGCACCCGAACTATTGGATGCGTTCGACGAAGAAAGCCGCCTTGTCGCCGAACGGACATTCGATCTGAGCGAGTTTCTGCTGAACCTGCATACGCGCGGCGAACTCAACACCGAGTTTCGCTCCATCGATCTGCGCGCCGTCTATCACCCGCCTTGCCAGTACCGCGCCCATCGCGTTGGGCGTCCATCGCTGGAACTGCTACGGCTCATTCCCGGGCTGGACATCGTGGAAAGCCATGCCGCCTGTTGCGGCATTGCCGGCACATATGGCTTCAAGGCCGAAAAATACGAGATTGCCATGCAAGTGGGGCAACCCTTGTTCGACCTGGTGCGTGCCACTGGGGGACCTATTGCCATTTGCGACAGCGAAACATGCCGCTGGCAAATCACACACGGGAGCGGCGTACCATCCGTTCACCCCATGGAATTGCTGGCGCTGGCCTACGGCTATGAACCAGAGGGCGTTTTACAGCAACAAACCTTGTGAGCCACGTGATGGTTGGGATCGTCATTGTTTCACACAGCCCCAAACTCGCTGAAGGCGTGCGCGAGCTGGCACAACAAATGAGCCAGACACCGGTGCCGATGGCCATCGCCGCCGGTACTGGCGACCCGCGCCACCCCATCGGCACGAACCCCGAAGCCATTTTGCACGCCATCCGCACCGTCTGGTCGCCAGATGGCGTGGTGGTACTCATGGACCTGGGGAGCGCGATTCTCAGTGCCGAAAGTGCGCTTGATTTTCTCAGTGAAGAAGAACGAGCCCGTGTGCGGTTGGTTGCCGCACCGTTGGTCGAAGGGACGCTGGCCGCTGTTGCGACGGCATCGACTGGCGCTCCACTGCATCGCGTTGTCGAAGAAGCGCGTCAGGCGCTGCTTGCCAAGCAAACCCATCTTGGTGAACACGCCCCCACGCCCACACCAGACCCTCTGGCCACGCCAACTGCCGATGAAGTACGCCTGGTGGTACGCAATCAGGCAGGGCTGCATGCCCGCCCTGCCGCGCGGCTGGTTGCCACAGTCGCCTCGTTCGACGCCGACGTGCAAGTGCGCAACATCACCCGCCAAAAAGGTCCTGTCAGCGCGAAGAGCATCAACCAGCTTGCCCTGCTTGACGTGCGCCAGGGAGACGAAATCGGCATTCGTGCCACAGGGGCAGACGCCCAAGCCGCGCTTGCCGCCGTGCGCGACCTGGTGGAACGCGCCTTCGATGAACCAACCACGCCACCAAGAGCAGCCCCCACCACGGAAGAGGCGCCCGTGACCAGCGAAAGCGGTTCCGTGCTGCGCGGCATTCCCGTTTCACCGGGGATTGCTATCGGGCCAGTGGTGCATTTTCAGCGCGCCCCTCTTCCGCCTACCCCCCCACCCGTGCCAGCCGATGCGCCCGACATGGAATGGGCACGCTTGCAACAGGCGATTGCCGCGACCCGCACAGACCTCGACGAACTCGAAGCCCAAACGGCGCTGCACGCCGACATCGAAGAAACATCCATTTTCGAAGCACACAAACTCTTTCTCGACGACCCTGCTCTGCTCGAACGTGCGCGCCATCTCATTTTCAACGAACAACGCACTGCCGAATACGCCTGGCACCGTGCCGTGCGTGAAGTTTCGGCGCAATATGCCACGCTGGAAACACCCTATCTGCAAGCCCGCCGCGCCGATGTGGAAGACGTGGGGGCACAGGTGCTCGCCCACCTGACGAACCGTTCCCTGCATACCGACATCCCCGCGGGCAGCATCCTCGTCGCCGCCGACCTGCTCCCTTCGGATGTGGCGCGGCTCTCCTCGGAACAAGTGCAGGGTGTTTGCCTGGCACTTGGCGGGGCAACCGCGCACGCAGCAATTCTCATTCGCAGCCTGGGCATTCCGGCTGTTGCTGGTGTTGGCGCTTCCATTCTGGACATTCCCGAAGGGACACACCTGGCGCTGGATGGTGAGCGCGGCATGGTCTGGATCGACCCCGACCCTGAGACTCGACATGCACTCGAAACCCGTCGCACCGCCTGGCTTGCCGCTGAAGCCGAAGCCCGTCGCGCCGCACAACGGCAAGGTGCCACCCGCGATGGCGTGCGCATCGAAGTTGCCGCCAACGTGCGCCGCCTCGCCGATGCCGAAAGCGCCCTGCGGTTTGGGGCTGAAGGCGTGGGGTTATTGCGTACCGAACTGCTCTTCATGGGACGACGCGAAGCGCCAACCGAAGAGGAACAAATCGAGGCATACCGCGCCATTGCCGAAGCGCTACAAGGCCGCCCTATCATCATTCGCACGCTGGACGTGGGGGGCGACAAACCGTTGCCATTCGTGCCCATCCCCCGCGAAGCCAACCCATTCCTGGGGCAACGCGGAATACGCTTTTCGCTGGCACATCCTGACATCTTCAAAACACAAGTACGGGCGATTGTACGTGTCGCTGCCACACATCCTGTTCACCTGATGTTCCCCATGGTGAGCACACCTGACGAACTCCGCCAGGCACTCGCACTCCTAGACGAAGCACGCCATGAGGCCCAAGCCGCCGGGCACGCCGTGGGGACGCCAAAGGTGGGTATCATGGTGGAAACACCATCGGCGGTCTGGATGGCAGACCATCTGGCGGCATTGGTGGACTTTTTCAGCATCGGCACCAACGACCTGACGCAATACCTGTTCGCTGCCGACCGCACCAATCCGCAGGTTGCCCCACTGGCAGACCCCTTCCACCCGGCCGTGCTCCGCGCCATTGCGCACACCTCGAACGCCGCGCATCAACAGCGTGTGTGGGTGGGTGTCTGTGGTGAGCTAGCAGGCGACCCGCTGGGCGCGGTCCTATTGGTGGGGTTGGGCATACGCGAACTGAGCATGAACCCCACCGCTATTCCGCGTGTCAAGCACATACTGGGGCGCATCTCCCTTGCCGAAGCCGAAGATCTGGCCGCACACGCCCTCACACTGGAAGATGGCAGAGCCGTGCGCCGCTGGCTCATCGAACAAATCGGCGACACATAAACATGCCTATTGAGCCTTGTCGCATCGCCTGGCCTATCGTACAATACCACCTGCCCACATCAACCAAGCAAGGAGGCTTGTTTCATGTTCCGCAGTCCTCTGCCAGATGTCACTATCCCCGTTGTTCCACTCACTGATTTTGTGTTGGGCGATGCCGCACGTTTTGGCGACAAACCCGCCCTCATCGATGGCCCCTCAGGGCGCACCATCACCTACAACCAGTTGGTGCAGGCCGTCGAACGTGTTGCAGCCGGGCTGGCCGAACGTGGCATGCGCAAAGGGGACGTTCTCGCCATTTACAGCCCCAACCTACCCGAGTATGCGATTGCGTTTCACGGCACCTTGCGGGCTGGAGGAACAGTGACCACAGCCAACCCGCTCTACACCGTCGAAGAGCTGACGCACCAGTTGAACGATGCTGGTGCCACATTCCTCATCACCATTCCTCAACTGTTGGAAACCGCCCTTGCTGCTGCCCAACAGAGCAACGTACGCGAAATCTTCGTGTTTGGTGAAGCCGAAGGCGCAACCCCCTTTGCAGCGCTTCTGCAAAGCGAGGGGCCTGCGCCAACAGTAGAAATCGACCCGCGCGAAGATGTGGCCGTGCTGCCCTATTCCAGCGGGACGACGGGATTGCCCAAAGGCGTCATGTTGACGCATTACAACCTCGTTGCCAACATCAGCCAGATTGCGCCACTGGAACCACTCACCCCAGATGATGTCTTGATTGGTATTCTGCCCTTCTTCCACATCTATGGCATGATCGTCATTCTGAATAGTGCACTCAACAATGGCGCGACCGTCGTCTCGATGCCACGGTTCGATCTCGTGCAATTTCTCGAACTGATGCAGAAACATGGCGTCACCCGTGCGCACCTGGTTCCGCCTGTGGTTCTGGCGCTGGCAAAACACCCGATTGTCGATCAATACGACCTTTCGGCGTTGCGCATGATTATGAGTGGGGCTGCGCCGCTAGGCGAAGACCTGGCCGTTGCGGTGAGTGAACGCCTGGGGTGCAAAGTCAAGCAAGCCTACGGAATGACCGAAGCGAGCCCAGCGACCCACATCACGCCGGACGATCGCATCAAACCGGCTGCGGTGGGTGTGCTCGTGCCCAACACCGAAGCGCGTATCGTGGACCCGGCTACCGGGCAAGATGTTGGTGTTGGCGAGCGTGGCGAAATCTGGATCCGTGGTCCGCAGGTGATGAAGGGGTATCTCAATCGACCGGACGCGACCGCCGCCACCGTGGACGCTGACGGCTGGCTTCACACAGGCGATGTGGGCTATGCCGACGAAGATGGCTACTTCTACATCGTCGACCGCGTCAAAGAGCTCATCAAATACAAGGGGTATCAGGTTGCACCTGCCGAACTCGAAGCCGTGTTGCTTTCACACCCGGCAGTGGCTGATGCGGCTGTCATTCCCGTGCCAGATGAGGAAGCCGGGGAAATTCCCAAAGCCTTCGTGGTGAAAAAAGCGGACGTCGATGCCAACGAATTGATGGCCTATGTGGCGGAACATGTAGCGCCGTACAAGAAAGTGCGCGAAGTCGAATTCGTGGAGAGCATTCCGAAGTCGGCATCGGGGAAGATTTTGCGGCGCGTGCTCGTCGAACAAGAACGCGCACGCCGCGCATAACCCTTTCCAACATACGACGGGGCGGTTGCACACCGCCCCATTGTCGTTGTCACACTCCTCGGCAGGTCTACCCTGCTGCCATCTTCTCCCGACGAATGGCTTCGAGCATTTCTTCCACACTGGTGAACTTTACACGCGGGCGTCCTTGAGCTTTCCCCCGCTCCACTTCCAGGCGGTCCAGAATCAACCAATCTTCCCACGAGACAACGTTGGGTTGGCGTTCGCGCACGAACTGCTCGATCACCGTGGGGTCGGTCGTTTCGGGGAGAGGCAGGCGCCCAGCGCGGGCATCCTCGATGAGATGTTCACTGGTGGCCACGGCATCAGGCTTATTGGTACCAATCACCCCCTGCGCACCACGCTTGATCCAACCCGTGCAATAGAGACCGTAGAGCGGCTGATTGGTTTTCGGGTCGAGCACTCGTCCGTCGGCATTGAGAATGACGCCCCACCGCTCATGGAACGGCACATCCGGCAATGGCACACCCCGATAACCAATCGCCCGGTAGACTTCCGTGGCGGGCAAATCCTCGTAGCGGTCGGTTGGGCGCGGGCGCAGCGTACCGGCATCAGTGGCGTAGAGTTCGTTATGCACGAGTTTCACCGTCTGCACGCCTCTTCCTTCATTCCCTAGCAGTTCCGTGGGCGAAACCAGGAAACGCAAAACCAGGCGGCGAGGCTTCCCCTCGGGCGACTTCTGCGCCAATTGCTGGATCAATTCCACCTTCGCTTCGACATCCTTGTCGGGATTTTCTTCCAGCTGTTTGCGGCTCAGCGGGTCGAGTTCGGCTTCCTCGGGTGGTACAATCACATCGATATTGGGCAACGACGTGAGTTCACGAATCTCGGGGTAGGTGAATTTGGCCTGCGCTGGTCCACGGCGCCCCAGCAGATAGACTTCGCGCACTTTGCTTTTGCGCAGGGCTTCGAGGGCATAATCCGCAATATCGGTTTTGGCCAGCTCATCGGGGTCTTTGAGCAAAATGCGGCTTACGTCCACCGCCACATTCCCCACCCCCACAACAGCAATACGTTCCTGTTCCAGGTCGAACGAGAGATGCGCGTAGTCAGGGTGGCCATTGTACCATGCAACAAACTCAGTCGCAGCATAACTGCGCGGCAAGTCTTCACCAGGAATCCCCATCTTGCGATCTACCGAAGCCCCTGTGGCAAAAACGATGGCGTGGTAGAAGCGTTTCAAGTCGGCCAATGTCATCTCTTTTCCGTATGTGACATTGCCGAAAAAGCGGAAGCGGGGATGTTGTGCGGTTTTGCTGAACACTCTGGTAACATTTTTGATTTTCTGGTGGTCGGGCGCCACACCATAGCGCACCAACCCAAAAGGAGTGGGGAGATGCTCGTACATGTCAACCCACACTTCCGGCTCACTCTGCAAAAGCAAGTGTCCTGCCGCGTAAAAGGCAGATGGACCGGAACCGATAATGGCCACGCGAATCTGTCGAGTACTCATCATGTCTCCTCCGTTGGTGCACATATCATCGGGTTACGAATCACGACGACGCCATTCGAAACGCTCCATCAAGCGACGTTGGAGCGTATCCAATTCACCCAAATACTGATCACGTTGGGCTTGTAACACATCACGAATCGAGAGAATACCAATGAGATGATCATCTTCGACCACTGGAATATGGCGGAAATGGCGCTCGACCATCAGATGCGCAATGATGCGCAAATCATCTTGCGGCAGCGCAGTAACGGGGTCGGGGGTCATTGCCTCACGCACCGGCAACTGCAATGCTTCTGCGCCACGTGCGGCACACTGGCGCACAAGATCACGCTCTGTGAAAATTCCAACGACATGCTCACGTTCATCCACCACAACGACGGCACCAATGTTATGCTCAGCGAGCGTTCGCACAGCATCGAGCACGCTAGTATCGGGGTGAACGGTTACGACACCAAACCCTTTGGTCGACAACACATTTCGCACAGTCATGGCAAGCCTCCTTTGCTTGATAGGGCTTCATTGCCCTATGTTTCCCCTTCGTCTGATGCCACCGGTTCAAGCAGACGAATCAAATGGTCGATGAGGTCTGATCGTGTGAGAATGCCGACCAACGCACCGTCTTCATCCACAACGGGAAGCCCCCCGACGCGAGCCACACGCATCAACTTGGCTGCTTCGACAATCGGCGCATCGGCCTCGATGGTGATGAGCACCGTACGCATGATTTCACTCACGCGGTGCTCCTCGAAATGGCGCCGAACGTCTTCGGGCATGACCTGGAGCAAGGGGGAATCAGCAGCCAGGCGCAGGTCTCGATCGCTGACGATCCCAACCAGTTCTCCCCGCTTCGTCAACACTGGCAGACGGCGAATACCATGTTCGATCATCAATTGCAATGCTGTGGCCAGCGACGTATCGGGCGTTACCGTAATGGGATCTGGTGTCATGATGTCGCGCACGGTCTGCGGCACCGTACTCATGGCGCACCTCCTTCTTGCTCTTCGATGTGCATACCACGATAGACGGCCCGGATGATTTGGGCAGCAATTTCGTACTTGCGGAAAGGTGGCATGATGTAAATACCATCCACCAAATCGCGCACGGCGTCGATCAGTTCGAGCGCGATGCGCACACCTTCTTGCGGTTTGTTGTCGGCACGTGCCATGCGTTCGCGCACCTGCTCTGGGATGGTAATGCCAGGTACTTCGTTGTGCAGGAAAGCGGCATGGCGCTCATTGTAAAGGGGCAAAATCCCCATCAACACCGGGATTTCGATCGGGCCACCGTAGGCTTCGATGAAGCGGCGTGGGACATCCGGGTCGTAGAAAGGCATCGTGAGGCAAAAATCGGCTCCACTGGCAATCTTCTTACGCAGCAATTTGACCTCGCGATCCAGGTTGGTGGCACCAAAGTTCAATGCGCACCCAACCAGGAAGTGCGTCGAGGCCCCAAGGTGATTGCCACCAAAATCCCGCCCCTGGTTGAAACCTTCCTTGATGAGTTTCATCAAGCCGGTAGGAACGATATCGTAGCTATCGGTCGCGTCTGGATAATCACCAATGGCGGTGGGGTCGCCCATGACTACGAAGACATTGCGCACGCCCAGTGCATGTGCCGCCAACAAGTCGCCCTGCACGCGGAGCAAATTGCGGCCTCGTGTGGGAAAGTGCAACACGGTTTCGATCCCCACACGACTTTGAATGAGGCTGGCCACTGCCCAGGGGCTCATACGCATACGTGCCAGCGGACTATCGGCGACGTTGAGGACGGTTGCGCCGGCACCTTTGAGCATGGCAGCCGTGTTGAGCAGGTTCGTCAGATCGACGCCGCGTGGCGGTTCCAGCTCGACAGTGGTTACGAAATGTCCCTCGACGAAGGCGCGTGCCAGTGCGGTTGGCGCGGGATGCGTGGCAATATCACGCACATGCAGCGCGACCGGTTCGCGCTGGCGGGCCGGCAGCGGTTCACCAGCCTGCCATGAATCGAGGGCGGCACGCATGGCGCGGATATGGTCGGGGGTCGTGCCACAACAGCCGCCAATCAGGCGTACGCCCATGTCAGCGGCTTCGCGGGCGAAGTTCGCGAAATACTCAGGTGTGGCGGGGTAAAGAATGCGCCCATCGAGCTGCTCCGGCCAGCCAGCGTTGGGAATGGCGGAATACGTGACGTGCGGGTACTCGGCCTGCATGGCACGAATGGCGGCCAAGACACTCCGCGGCCCAATCCCACAGTTCGCGCCGACAACGTCGGCTCCGTTGGCAAGCAAAGCAGCAGCAACGTCGGCAGGGGCGTGCCCCAATTTGGTGACGCCATCACGACCAAACGTCATTTGCGCAACCACGGGGATATCAGGAGCGACTTCTTTGGCAGCTCGCAGGGCTTCCTGGATTTCTGCCAGGCTGCTAAACGTTTCGAGGATGATGCCATCGACACCCGCTTCGACCAGTGCCTGGATTTGCTCGCGGAAGATGGCACGCGCTTCTTGCGGGGCTAGCGAACCGAGCGGCGCCAACATGCGCCCAAGTGGGCCGACTGCACCGAGAATGAAGGCTGGTTGGCGCAGCGCTTCACGGGCAGCATGGGCAATCTGCACGGCCGCCCGGTTGATCTCGGCGACGCGATCGTGCAGACCGTGTTCGGCCAATTTGAGGCGGTTGGCGCCAAACGTGTTGGTTTCGAGCACATCGGCGCCAGCCAGCAGATACGCTTCGTGAATATCGCGCACGACCTGCGGGCGTTCGATGTTGGCACTATCGAACCCTTGTTTGAACGAGTAGCCTCGGCTATACAGTTGTGTGCCCATGGCACCATCGGTCAACAAAGGGCCCTGAGCAAGTCGGACAAGGAAAGGGTGTGTCATGGTTCCCTCCGTGTGGCTTCATTGCCCACGGAACAGCAATCGATAGTGTAGTCCGTGGGCAGGTTGTTGGGTAGTGACACTTGTCAAATGAGGTGGCATCATTGCACATCTTTTCGAATGATTATAGGAGAGTGAACGAGGACGAGCAATGTGGGGAAAACACAATTGCATTGAGAGATTGCTGGAACCCGCCCCTCATTGGATAGATCTGCGTCTCCTCCAATTCCTCGACCATGACACGCCATGAAAGCAACAAGGTCTCGGAGTTGGAAAAATTTTTGCCAACGCGCTGGTACCCTGAGAAGTGAAAACGACTACTCAGGAGGACCCGATGGCGCGTTTACGAAAAGGTGAAAAGACGCAACGGCTCCAACGTCTGTATTGGCTGCTGCGACGACACCCGTTCGGGCTACGTGAAGGTGAAATTGCACAGGAATTAGGCTGGCAACGTCGCACAGCGAACAATTACTTGCGGGAGTTGGCCCGCCAAGGCAAAGCCGTCAAAGAAGGCCGCCTTTGGTTCGGAAAGGAAGCATCCGTCCCCAAAAAGCGTTGATAATTTTCCAACTGCCCCGTAAGATGAAAAAAAGGCAATACTTTTGGCGGAAGGGTGCCCTATGGGACGTGTAAGCGAATCGACGAAACGGCAGCGTATCGAGAGCGTTTGGAGTTTGGTGCGTCGACACCCAAACGGCCTCACCGAACGCGAGATAGCCGATCACCTCAACATCTCACGCCGCACCGTGAACAACTATTTGCGTGAATTGGAGATGGAAGGGCGCGTCTACAAAGATGGCCGTTTCTGGTTGCCGCTCGAATGGGAGCAGACGCGCCTACGCCCTCTCGAGCTCACACCCGAGGAAGCCATTGCGCTCTATCTCGGTGCGCGCTTGCTCAGCAAGCAGATGGATCGGCGCAACGAACCAGCCGAAAGTGCGCTGCTCAAACTGGCCAATGCCTTGCGACAAGATGCTGGTCTCGATGCGAATATCGTCGAAGCCGCTCGATGGCTTGCGCAACGACCTGAGGATGCTCGACGGCGCTCCCTCTTTCGGGAGGTAGTGCGGGGGTACATCTATCGTCGCAAGGTGCGCCTGGTTTACAAACCACTCAACTCGCCAGCACCTTTCGAAACGACGTTTGCGACCTATCTCATCGAGCCATCGCTGATCGGCTCTGCCCTCTATCTCATTGGGCATAGTAGTCGTCCGAACGCACTTCGGGCGTACAAATTGGATCGTATTCAGGAAATCTCCCTCACTCGTGAAGAATACACTATCCCACCAGATTTCGCTGGTTTGCACGTCCTGCAACATGCCTGGAACATTATGCTCGGAAACGACACCACCGAGGTCGTGCTTCGTTTCAGCCCACGTGTGCGTGAGCGCGTCGAAGAGACGATCTGGCATCCCTCACAAGCAACGAGTGAAGACCCCGATCGAGAGGGATGGTTGCGATGGAGAGCGCACATCACCCACATTCAAGACATTCTGCCTTGGGTTCGCTCGTGGGGCGCAGACGTAGAAGCGCTCGCGCCGCCAGCATTGCAACGTGCCTTGCGTCGAGAAGCACGGCGGCTCATGAATCTTTACTTCCCCGACCCACGCCAACGTCCTCCACACTTGCACATATGGGCCAAAGCCCACCGCACCGACGAGACATTCCATCCCTTACTCTACCATCTCCTCGATACAGGTGCCTGCGCAGAAATGCTATGGACACATGCCTTGACGCCGACCACTCGTGCCGAATTGGCGCGCGATTTGGGGCTCGGTGAAGATGACACCCGCCGCCTCTTCGTTTTCCTCGCCGCGGCACACGATATTGGGAAAGCAAGCCCTGCCTTTCAAACCAAAGTAGCAACACGCCGTCAAGCGCTGTGCGATTTAGGATACGACTTTCCATCGGAAAACAAACGGGGGACAACACCGCATGGCACCATCAGCACATGGATTTTGAAACGATGGTTGCACGAATACCTGGCATGGCATCGTTGGAGTGCTTTGCGATTCGCATTCACGGTAGGGGCCCATCATGGTGTCTGGCCTACACCGCGTATGGTTGCCGACCTGGAAGATACGAAACGCGCGGATCTTGGGTATGCTCCCATCTGGGAAGAGACCCGACAAAACCTACTCCATGCGTTGGTCGAACGGTATGCCCCACCTCGAAAGGTGAAGTTGCCAAGCGATCCCACCATCCAGAACCGCATCCTGACGGTATTGGCTGGCTTCATTACCGTGGCCGATTGGCTCGGTTCCATGGAAGAAGCGTTTCCATATGAGGAGCGTGTCTTCACAGCAGATGAGTACGCACCACTGGCACGAGAGCGTGCCGAGCAAGTCTTGAAAGCCACAGGCTGGTTGCATAGTCAGCCTACGTCAGGTGAAGAACAGACCTTCGAGCAGATTTTCTCCTTTCCACCGAATCCGATGCAGTCCACAAGCATCGAGCTCGCGAGCCAATGCGAGCATCCAACGCTCCTCATCGTAGAAGCCCCAACAGGCCAGGGCAAGACAGAGTTGGCGTTGTATCTGGCCGACGCCTGGTTGCAACGCCGTGCTGGATGCGGATTTTACATCGCGATGCCGACTCAAGCGACGAGCAATGCGATGTATGCTCGGGTGCTTGCTTTTCTGCAAGAACGTTACCCCGATGCAAGCCATCGTCTGCTTTTGGTTCACAGTCATGCGGACGACCACCCGCTCATGCAATACCCACGTAGCATCGGGGGACGAGATGGAGACGACCAAGCCAGTGCCGAAACATGGTTTTTGCCCCGTAAGCGTGCTTTGCTGGCACCGTTTGGTGTTGGGACCGTCGATCAAGCCTTGTTGGGGGTTCTAGACGCGCGCCATCACTTCTTGCGCCTGTTCGGATTGGCACAGAAAGTCGTCGTTTTCGACGAAGTGCATGCCTACGACACGTACATGGAGCACCTCTTTCATCGTTTGTTGGCTTGGTTACGGGCTATCGGCACGTCGGTCATCGTGCTTTCGGCGACATTGCCACGGGCAACTCGTGAGAAGTTGGTGCAAGCATGGGGTGAAGAGACCGTGCCACACGACGAAGCACCTTACCCGCGTGTAACGCTGGCTACACCAGCAGGCGTCGAATCGCGTGCACTTCCGCCACCATCCGAACGTACTGTTGCTCTCGATTGGCTGGATGACGATCCCGCAGCCCTCGCCGAGTGGCTCACTGAACAGCTTGCCAATGGGGGGTGCGTGGCAATCGTGTGCAACACAGTGAGCCGTGCACAAGAAATGTACGCCGCTGTGCGCCAGCACTTCTCTTCGGACGAATGCTTGCTCTTCCATGCTCGAATGCCCTTCGCCTGGCGGGAAGAGAGAGAACAACAGGTGCTACAACGCTTTGGAAAGGAAGGTGAACGCCCTCATCGCTTCGTGGTCGTGGCGACACAAGTCATCGAGCAGAGCCTCGACCTCGATTTCGACATGATCGTAACGGAACTTGCACCGATCGATTTGCTCATTCAACGGGCGGGGCGTTTGCACCGCCACCCACGCGACCATCGTCCAGCGGGATTGACGACCCCGCACCTCTGGCTATTGCGCCCTATGGGCACGATCGAAGAACCTCATTTTGGGCGCAGTCGCTTCATCTATGCACCATACGTACTCTGGCGTACCTATTTGGCTTTGCAAAATCGTGACACGCTCCACCTGCCGACTGACACCGAGACACTCATCGAAGTCGTTTACACCGATTGGAACAGCGACCCAGCGGCTGATGCCTTGTTGCGATCCCTGTATGACAGAGAGATCCCACCTACACTCGTGCGTGGGCTGTCCGAAGCGTGGGCTGCATGGCAAAAAATGGTATTGCGTGCCACTGCAGAAGCGAGCCGCCGGCTCATCCCCGATGTGCAACGGGCGATTATCACAGATATGTCGTTCGAAGGTCATGATGACGATACAGAAGCGCCTATCCATCCCGACTTGAAAGCACTCACGCGCTTGATGGAGCCTCGCATCACCATTTTGGGTGTTCATCGTCAGCCCGATGGACGCTCCACGCTTACACCCGATGGCGAAGAAGAAGTGATGTTCGATACCACGCCCTCACGTGCAACAGCACAACGCTGGCGTCGCTATGTTGTGCAGGTACAACACCATGGCCTTGTCTATGAAGAGACGTTACCGAAACCACCGGCCGCTTGGTCGCGAGTAGCAGCGTTGCGTGGCATTGTGCCAATCGAATTCGTGGCGGGTCGTGCACAAGTTGGACCGTGGATCCTGCAATTGGATGCCGAATTTGGTTTGCGAATCGAGCGAAAGGAGGAAGCATGACAACACCATCGTACGATCTCATCCACGAGCCATGGATTCCCGCCGTGCAGGCAGATGGGAGATCGACCATGCTCGGGCTCCGCGAGACCCTCCTGCGTGCTTCCGAACTGCGGGGGATTTGCGGAAACTCACCGTTGGAAACAGCCGCTATCTACCGCTTGCTCTTGGCACTCCTCTATCGGATTTTCGGGACGCCCACGCTCGAGCGGTGGGTGGAGATCTGGGAATTGGGGCGCTTCCCCTCGGATGCCATAGAGTCATACTTCGTAACATGGCACACACGCTTCGATCTCTTCCATCCTCACTATCCTTTTCTGCAATGGAAGGGGAGCGGCACACGCACGAAATCGGTGGCTCATTTCGTACCGCACATGGCCTCGGGGAACAATGCCACGCTGTTCGATCATCATCACGAGATGCAGGAGGTGGTACTCACGCCTGTCGAAGCAGCACGGGCGTTACTGGTCACGTTGTGTTGTGCGCCTGCAGGGGGAATGGGGATGGCCCCAAAGCAGAGCAAGGACGCTCCTTGGGCACGTGGCATCGTCTTTCTGGCTGAAGGGAATACGCTCTTCGAAACATCGATGCTCAACTATTTGCCAATCGATCGCTTGGAACTTGCCACAGCAGCACCGGAAAACGATCGCCCATTTTGGGAGGCGAACGACCCGCTGGCACCACGGCGTGATGTGCCTTTGGGCATTGCCGATTACCTCACGTGGCCGACACGTGCGATCCGCTTGAGACCGTGGTTGAGCAAGGATGGTTGGGTCGTGAAACAGGTAGACCTGGCACCAGGGCTTTCTTTGAACGCAACCGTTCTGGACCCTTACAAACATTACCGACTCGATACGAAGCGAGGCTCCATCGCGCTGCGATTTCAAGAGAGACGCGCATTGTGGCGCGACAGTGCAGCACTCTTGCAACTTCACACACGGGCGCAACGCCCCCCGCGCTCGCTCGAGTGGTTGGCATATTTGGTCTTGATGGGCGTGTTGCCGCGCCACCGCCGGTATCGGTTCATGGCACTTGGGATGGCGAACGATCAAGCGAAAATCGAGTTTTATCGTGAAGAACACTTCCCGCTCCCAGCTGAGTACCTCACCGATGCCACTCTCGTCGCGCAACTGGTGGCTGCATTGACATTGGCCGAAGAAGCACACAGCGTTCTAGGGAAAGCCTTGCACCGTCTGGCTGAGTTGGTGCTTTCACCTAGCGCCGACGACCCTGGTGGGCGTCAACCCGACCGTGAAGATGTGCGAAACCTGATAAGTCATTGGGGAGGATTGCACACGTATTGGGTAGACTTGGAAGTTGCATTCCTGGATTTGTTGATAGCGTTGCCCAACAAGCCCAGGCAGGCAGAGGATCAATGGCGCCGGTGTGTGAAGCATGCTGCTCGGGAGACATTCCAGCGCGTGGCTGCTTCACTCGGCGATACTCCCCGAGCGCTCAAAGCAATTGCCCGCGCCGAACGACAATTGGAAGGCGCTCTGTTCTGTGTCTTCAATCCACATGATCCAAAGTGCGTGAAGAAGCAAGCCAAACGCAATAAAAGGAGGGAGAAATGACAACAGAACGCGCCCCACACCCGTTCGTCGAACATTTGCTTACTCTGGCGGACGACCGTGCGGCGTTAGCCGCCCTGAGGCGCGGGCTGGGACGGCCCCCTGGTACGGTGCCAGGGATGTTTCCGTACGTCGTGCCGCACCTGCCCCGCCAGGCTCATCCCGATGAGGAAGCAACCTATTACACACTGGCAGCGCTTTTTGCTTGGCATCCCAAGCAGATCAGCCACGGGAACATGGGGGATCACTTCGCTACAGCGGCCGATGCGCACAGCCGCGACGCAGTGGAACGCCGTTTCGTGGCACTCCTCGCTGCCCACGTAGACGATTTGCCAGAGTATCTGCGACAAGCGATTGGGTTCCTCCGGTCGAAAGACGTTGCCATCAATTGGGATGCGTTGTTCTATGCATTGCGCCATTGGTCGCATCCCCAGTATGGTGAACGTATTCGCCGTGAATGGGCACGCGCCTTTTGGCGTCGATAGTCATCGACAAAAAGACAACAATTTTGGAAAGGAGAACACGCCATGTTCATCGAACTGCACATCATTCAGAACTTTGCCCCTTCCAACCTGAACCGCGACGATACTGGCAACCCCAAAGATGCCGAATTCGGCGGTGTGCGCCGCGCCCGCATTTCATCACAGGCCATCAAACGAGCGATTCGCCGCGAACCCATCTTTGCACAAACAACCGGTGTGCCGCCTGCCCTGCGTACCCGCTGGATGACGCGCCGTCTGAGCGAAAAGTTGATGGCAAGTGGCAAGGCGCCAGACGAGACCGAACGGGTCGCGCGTGCATTCGCCGCCGCTTTCGTCGGGAAAATGGACAAAAATGCCCCCGATCGCACAAGCGTGCTGCTCTATTTGAGTGACGACGAATATGCCGAGATCGCCCGTGCGTTACTGGATGCGTGGGACGCAGCCTTGGAAGCTGCCCCCACCGACGGTCAATCCCCTGATGCAAAAGCCGAACCATACGCCACCTTGGTGAAACAGTGGCTGAAGACGACCAAAGGCCGCACGAGCGCACCCGACATTGCCCTCTTTGGCCGCATGTTGGCCGACAAGCCCGACCTCAATTTGGATGCGGCCTGTCAGGTAGCGCATGCCATTTCCACACACCGTGTGGAGATGGATTTCGATTTCTTCACAGCCGTCGATGATCTGCTCACCGATGAGGAAAGCGGTTCCGGCCATATGGGCATGACACCTTTCAACAGTGCTACGTATTATCGCTATGCCCGCCTCCATTGGCAGCAACTGGTCAAGAATCTTGGGGGCGACGTGGGTTTGGCACATCGCACGCTGAAAGGCTTCTTGCTGGCTGCATTACGTGCCATCCCGACGGGTAAGCAAAATGCCTTCGCCGCGCTCAACCCACCGGATTTCGTCCTGGCTGTGGTGCGCACGGATGGTATGGCTTGGTCGCTGGCCAATGCTTTCGAGCGACCTGTACGCCCAGATCGTGATGGCGGCCTGGTGCGGCCTTCCATCGCAGCCCTCGATGCCTATTGGGGGCGCCTCATTCATGTGTACGGGAACCAGGGTATTCACCCCTTTGCCCTCACAGTGCCGGAAACCAACGGCGTACTTGTGCATTTACAAGATACCGTCCAAGACAATGTGGAGCAGTGGGTACAATCTGTCGTCGGCAAACTGGCAACCAAGGAGGCATGAGGATGCCCCACACACTTTTGCTTCGCCTGATGGGCCCCATGCAATCATGGGGTGTTTCGAGCCGCTTCACTGTGCGTGACACAGGCCGCGAGCCTTCCAAGTCGGGCGTGGTGGGGCTGCTCGCCGCTGCTTTGGGGCGGCCCCGCCATGCTCCCATCACCGATCTGGCTGCTCTACGCATGGGTGTACGGGTGGACCGCGAAGGGCGTGTCGAGGTGGATTATCACACAGCACAAGACGTATACAAAGCGAGTGGTGGGATCAAAGCAACAGAGGTTTCGCGCCGCTACTACTTAGCCGACGCTGCCTTCTTAGTAGGGCTGGAAGGCAACGACCTCGAACAGTTGCGTCATCTCCATGCAGCCTTGCGCAATCCCGCCTGGCCGCTCTTCTTGGGGCGCAAGGCGTTCGTCCCCGGAGCACCCATCTGGTTGGCCGATGGGCTGCGAGCGGGCGAGCCGTTGGAAGATGCCTTGTGCACGTATCCGTTGCTCACGACTCGTCATAGCGGTCCCACGCTCCGACTGGTTATCGAGGACCCCAATGGACCTGTCGTACGCCCCGACCAACCCATTTCGTTTGCCGAGCGGCGTTTTGCCCCTCGCTACGTACGGTTCACATCATGCCCAATACCAGCCGATGGAGTGGAGGAGGGAGCGTGATGTATCTTTCGAGGCTTTTTCTCAACCCTCGCTCGCGACAAGTTCAAAGCGAGATTGCTCGCCCATACCAGATGCACTGCACACTCTGGCACGCTTTTCCGACACCTTTGCCCCCCGGAGAGCGTGTTCTCTTTCGTGTCGATGTGCAACCGCGCACCGGATTGCCCGTGGTTTTGGTGCAATCACACACGAAGCCTGATTGGGCTTTTCTCGACGATACCGATCGTGGGCGTTACTTGTTATCAACATGGGAATTGCCGTTCGATGTCGCCGAAAACCCGCAGGTCAAGAAAATCGAATTGGTGTTTCACCCTGGTCAGCGGCTGGTCTTTCGATTGTTTGCGAATCCAACCAAGAAAATCAAGGCAGAGGGGCGCAAACATGGCATGCGGGTAGAATTGTACCGTGAGGAAGACCAACACCGTTGGCTAGCGCGCAAATTGCACGCTGGGGGCGCCCGGCTGCTAGCAGTTCGAATTGGCTCTGGTCAGAAGTTCATCAGCTACCGACGCCAGGGCGAACGGACGCACAAAATGACCTTCTATGGCGTGCGTTTCGACGGGGTATTGCGAGTCGAAGAGCCTGAGACCTTTCGGCAGACCGTACAACGAGGTATCGGTAGCGGAAAAAGTGTCGGATTTGGTCTACTTTCACTGGCACCTGCGTGATTGTCTGACGGGCGCTCGTGCATGCTGCGCGAGCGCCCGTGACGGTTCGAAAGAGAGGGATAGAGATGCCCAAAAACCTACATGACCTCCCCCTGTTGCGTGATAGTCTCACCTATCTTTATGTAGAGCATGCCATCATTCAACGGCGCCAACAGGCCATCGAATACATTCGTGAAGACGAAGGACGCGTTATGATTCCTGTCGCAGCGCTGGCCGTGTTGCTACTTGGGCCTGGGACACGAATCACACATGCGGCAGTGCGCATTTTAGCCGAGCATGGGTGTACGATCCTTTGGGTAGGAGAAGAGGCAACTCGCTTCTATGCCCAAGGCATGGGAGAAACACGACATGCCTATCGGCTGCTCCATCAAGCAGCACTGGTCAGCGATCCCCAGAAGCGCCTCGAAGTGGTGCGACGAATGTATGCTATGCGGTTTGGTGAACCACTAGACCCGTCGTGGACATTGCAACAAATTCGCGGGCGTGAAGGAAACCGGGTACGGTCGGTCTATTATGCCGCAAGCCAGAAGTATGGCGTGCCCTGGTCGGGACGGCGCTATGAGCGTCACAATTGGCGCGCAGGCGATCCAATCAACCGTGCATTGTCGGCCGCCAATGCACTTCTCAATGGACTTTGCCACGCAGCTATTTTGGCGGGTGGCTATTCGCCGGCATTGGGTTTCATTCATACCGGCAAACAACTTTCTTTCGTATACGACATTGCCGACTTATACAAAACCGAGCTCACCATTCCAACAGCCTTCGAAGTCGTAGCAGAGTCGACCGAGCGTGTCGAGAGTCGCGTGCGTCGGAAATGCCGCGAGCGATTTCGAGAAACCAAATTGTTGCAACGCATTCTGCCCGACATCGACCATCTCTTGGACATCGAACACCTCCCTTCTCACCAACCAGCCGACTATGACACCGACAGCGCACGGCCATCGCCATGGTGGGAACCCGACGACAAGTCGTGCATCAAGTAAAGGAGGAGTGGTACAATGGTTGTCATCATCTTGGAAGCAGTCCCTGCAAGCGTACGGGGCGAATTGACACGATGGTTACTCGAACCACACCCTGGTGTTTTCGTCGGTCATGTGAGCGCACGCGTCCGCGACCGTCTGTGGAACAAATGCATCGAATCCCATGGGAGTGGCGGTGTCATCCAGATTTGGAGTACGAATACCGAGCAACGCTTTCGGATGCGTATGCATGGCACGACACGTCGCCGCCTCGTCGAAGTCGAGGGCTTGCAACTGATCGCCATTCCTCTTGTAGAAGGGACGCCGCCACCGCGCGAAAGCGCTCAGCCCGTCTCCGACCTGCCCAACGAACACAAGATGTAGTGGTTTTCCGTATAACAACCCAATATTTAGTGTTGTCCCCACGCACGTGGGGGTGAACCGGAGAGCGTATCATGCGCAAAGCAGTTCCTTTGGGTTGTCCCCACGCACGTGGGGGTGAACCGCAGGCTGCGCCGCACACGATCGCGGATCTTGTTGGTTGTCCCCACGCACGTGGGGGTGAACCGCGCGGGCAGGAACACATGGAGAGGCCGACACGAAGTTGTCCCCACGCACGTGGGGGTGAACCGCCCCCATCGCTGGCCGATTTGCTGGCTGCTGATGTTGTCCCCACGCACGTGGGGGTGAACCGGACACGTTCAACATCCACCGCGTTTCTCATCCACGTTGTCCCCACGCACGTGGGGGTGAACCTGTTTACGACGCGGCTACTATGGAGCGGGTAGGGGTTGTCCCCACGCACGTGGGGGTGAACCGTTAGCCAACTCATCCAAGACCACCTGCACCAGCGTTGTCCCCACGCACGTGGGGGTGAACCGATCTATGCCCACATGCTGGAAGTGACGGTTCCCGTTGTCCCCACGCACGTGGGGGTGAACCGAGGGTGGTAGAGGAGATGAGCATCCATCTCCGGGTATTCGCCTCTTACAGAGATGGTCGCTCGCTCATGATACCGTGGAGGTGGAAGATGGAAATGGGCCGGGTGGGATTCGAACCCACACGGGCAAAATGCCCAGGGGATTTTAAGTCCCCTGCGTCTACCGTTCCGCCACCGGCCCACTGCGCGTGCATTCTACACACCTTGCCCATTCTTGTCCAGATGATTATGGTTCTCGCAGAGCGTGAAGTATCATCGAGTACGTAGAGACGTCGTTGAAAGGACCAGGGAGGTGCGCAATGAACCGCACACAACTGCAAGGACGCTGGCGACAAATTCGTGGGCGCGTACGTGAGCGCTGGGGACGCCTGACCAACGATGACCTGGATGTCATTGCCGGGCGCTGGGATCGTCTTGTCGGTATTGTCCAGGAGCGATATGGGCTGACACGTGAACAGGCCGAGCGACAGGTTGACGACTTTCTCGCTACCCTCGATGATGTCAAAAGCCCAGGCATCTGGACAGCAGTGGCCCTCGCATTGGGAGCACTCCTCATTCTTGCGTTCGTCCTCTCGCGACGTGACGAATGGTAAGTCGGATGCGAGGCAAAAGCCGCCCGTGTGGGCGGCTTTTCTGTTTGTTTTCTTTGCCCTTTTGGACTATTGCCTTTCTCTTTATTTCCTTTACCATACAGGAAAGTATGCGAGCCCGAGGGAACTCCATGAGTCTGAAAATGATGTACCAGCAGCCCCCCTTCACACCCTTTCTCACTGCCATCATTTTGCTGGACCTGATCGCAGCCACATGGCTATGGCTCCGCTATCGCGACCGTTGGAATGGCCGCGTGAGCACCATTCTGCTGGTTGAGCTGGCCATCTGGATGGTCGGCAATTTGTTGACGATTACCATTGCCAATTTCGAAGGGCAATTGCTCGCACTCAAAATCATGTATGCGGCCGTTGTCTTCGTGCCCGCCACGTGGCTGCTCTGGGCGTATTCGTTCATTGGTCTTGAAGAGAATCGGTCACCAACATCATATCTCTTCTTTCTGGGAATCAGTGTCTTTTTTCTGGTAATGGCATGGACCAACGATGTGCACAATCTCTTCTGGCACTCTCCCCGTCAGGAAGTGTACGATACCTACAAGATTCTCGTGATAGAGCGAGGGCCGCTCTTTTGGGTATTCATTATCTATGCATTCACCACCGTTTTCTATAGCATGTATCTCCTTGGGCGCTATTTTTTCACGACCCGTTCCTTTTACAACTGGCAAATCTCCTCGTTGCTGGCAGCCATGTTTCTCCCCGCGCTGCTTGCGTTCATAGACGCCGTTTACATTGACAAGCCGATCGACTTTGCCCCCATCTTCCTGGGCATTTTTACGCTTGGCTTTTTTGCACTTTCACTCTCCGCGCGCGGCCGTCGTCTGACGCCCGTTGTGTACAACCATATTCTCGAATACATGCCCGACGCTCTGCTCGTACTGGACCACAAGCATATCATCCGCGAACTCAACGCCAGCGCCGAACGGATTTTGCACACCGATCGGGCCACAGCATTGGGGCTTCCGTTTACCATCGTCTGGCCTGCATCGCACGAGCATCTCACACATGTGCTTGGCGATGAAGAAGTGTCATTGGAACTCCAATTGAAGGATGAAGAAGAAACACACATCTTCGAAGTGCAAACCAGCCTGATTTACGCCCCAGAAGGGAATTTATTTGCCCGTATTGTTCTGTTCCACGACGTTACTCAGCAACATCGGATTCTCGAACGGTTGCGCGAAAGTGAAGAACGGTATGTGCTAGCAGCACGGGGGGCTTCGGCTGGTTTGTTCGATTGGGACTTGCGCACCAACACCATTTTCTACGCACCACGCTGGAAAACCATGCTCGGGTACAACGAGACCGAAATTGGCGATTCGCCCAACGAGTGGTTCTGGCGCGTTCACCCCGACGACCGTCAACACTTGAAAGCCACCATTACGGAGCATCTCGCTGGCAAAACGGAGTACATGGAATGCGAGTATCGTATTCGTCACAAGAGCGGTACCTACCGCTGGATGTGGTGCCGTGCCCAAGCCTTACGGACGCCTGAAGGCCAAGCCTATCGCCTAGCCGGTTCGCAAACCGACATTACCGACCGCAAACGTATCGAAGAAGCATTGCGGTTCGAAGCCGAACACGATCCCCTGACCCGCCTGCCGAACCGTACCAAATTCATGCAACGCCTGCACGAAGAATTCGAGCGAGCGCAACAAAATCCGCTCTACTCGTATGCGGTTGTTTTCATGGACCTCGACCGCTTCAAGCTCATCAACGATACCATGGGGCACACAGTTGGCGATGAATTGCTGAAATTGGTGGCCCAGCGGCTCTCGCAATACATTCAGTGGGATATGATGCTGGCGCGCTTTGGCGGCGATGAGTTTGTCGTGCTGATTACAGGGAGCGACGCGGTACAGCGTGCCATGCATCTGGGGTCTGTGCTCATTCGCGCGTTTCAGCAGCCTTTCACCTATCAGGGACATACGTTCCACTTCACATTGAGCATGGGCATTGCTCCTGCCACGCACAACAGCCCCGAAGAAGTCTTGCGCAATGCCGACCTGGCGCTCTATCGCGCCAAAGAGCAAGGCGGAGGGCGTTTTGCCGTATTCGATGAAACATTGCTCCGCAACGCAACCATGCGCCTGCAACTGGAAACGGCCCTGCGAGAAGCACTTGCCCATCAGGCGTTCAAAGTCTATTTCCAACCCATTGTGCGGCTCTCGACAGGCCGACTGGTTGGGTTTGAAGTGCTGGTGCGCTGGCATCACGAAGAGTACGGCTTCATCCCCCCTGCCCGCTTCATTCCGATTGCCGAAGAGATGGGATTGGTAAGCGAAATCGACCGCTACGTGCTTTCATCGGCGCTGAAAGTGCTGGCACAATGGCATCAGCGTTATCCATCCAGCCCCCCCATCTGGATTGCGGTCAACTTTTCGGGGCAAGAGTTTCAAACACCAGGCTTCGCCCGCACTATTCGCACGCTTCTCCGTACCCATGGCATACGCCCCGAAGAGTTGCACATCGAAATTACAGAGCGTGTGCTGCTGGAACGGACACAGGAAGCCATGGAAGAAATCGCCGCTTTGGAGCGGTTGGGCGTTTCGTTCTACATCGATGACTTTGGAACGGGCTATTCTTCGCTCAGTTATCTGCACCGCTTCAATATCAGCGGCCTCAAAATCGACCGCTCGTTCGTCCAAACCACACCGCATTCGCCATCGACACAAACACTGGTGCGCGCCATTGTGGCTATGGCACACGCGCTCGATATCCACGTCGTTGTCGAAGGGGTCGAAACCGTCGAGCAAATGACCCTGCTGCGTGCTATGGGGTGTGAATATGGGCAAGGGTATTTCTTTGGACGACCACTCACCGCACAAGAAGCCGAAGAGTGGCTGGCGCAGGGACGCCACACATTCCCAGAAGATGAGTCTACGACATTCAACGCAGGATAACCTTCAAGAGGGGGCTGGCGCTCAGGCATCTTGGCTTTCATCACCAACTGCCGCAATCGTTCCAGCCCCTCTCGCCGCCGATGGCTGCACCGCTGCCATGCCCCAAGGGTGCCGTAGGGAACGTAAATGACCATGAACACATACGCCAACCCAAACCCCAACGGCATGTGATGCCACCCAGGTTTGTCACTCCTTCCTTTCGCCAGTCGTGTCGGAAATCAACGCGCCGTCCACCCCAAATCAATGGTGATGGCCGAACCAGTGATGGCGCCAGCGCGTTCACTGCACAGGTAGAGCACCAAGTCGGCGACTTCGGATGGCTCAATCAGCCGCTTGATAGCAGCAGGTTCAAGCATGACCTGCTGGACGACTTCCTCCACGCTGATACCGCGCGTGCGTGCCTGGTCGGCAATCTGGTTTTCGACAAGCGGCGTACGCACATAAGCGGGGCAAATGGCATTCACGGTAATCCCATACGCGCCACCTTCCAGTGCGGCAGTGCGTGTCAGCCCAATCAAGCCATGCTTGGCGGAGATGTACGCGCTTTTGAAGGGCGAGGCGACCAATCCATGAATCGAGGCTATGTTGACGATACGTCCCCATCCATTGGCTTTCATGGACGGCCAGACATATTTGGTCAGCAGGAAGGGGGCAGTGAGCATCACGGCAAGCATGGTTTCCCAGGTCTCTTCTGGGAATGCTTCGATAGGATCGATGTGCTGGAACCCAGCGTTGTTGACGAGAATATCCACGCGGCCATAGGCTGCCAGCGTTTCGTCTACCACACGCCGACAGGCGGCTCGCTCCACCAGATTGGCATGGACGAACAGCCCGTGCACCCGTTTCGCCACCGCCTGCCCCGCCTCGGCATCGATGTCGGTTATCACCACCTGGTGGCCTTCGCGGGCCAGGGCTTCGGCAATTGCCAGCCCAATGCCGCTCGCTGCGCCTGTGACGATGGCAACTCGCTGCGTGTTCATGCGATCCCTCCTTCGGCTGTTGGTTGTTCATAGCACACCATGTGTCGTACCATACCGAGCGAGGATGCGCCAAATATGCGCACGAGCACCTGCCCGCCCACTTTGTCCGCCCCCGTTTTGGGCCATTCATCCACGCAGACCACCGATTTGGCTACTTTGTAGCCTACCAACCGTTCGCGCAACCATGCCTGAACACGAAGCGCGAGGAGCAACGAAAAAGCCGCGTAGCGTTGCTACGCGGCGGGTGAATACGTGTTCGGTATCATCATGGCGCGATGATGTTCTCCATATCGAGCACGGGCATTTTGGGGGGTGCGTCGGCAGGCACACCCTGCATGCTGTATGGCCCCGTCCAGGTGATACGCACCTGCGCCACATCACCACGACGATCGCGCTCATCTTCGAAGAAGACCAGTTTGTTGGTGCGTGTACGCCCACGCCACTTGCCCTTGTGCAAATCTTCAACCAGCACCTCAACCGTCTGGTCCAGGTAGGCGCTGTTGATTTCCGCCATGATGTCGTGCATCAGGTCGTCCAGCAATTTACGGCGACGTTCTTTTTCTGGCCACGGCACATCATCTTCCCAACGAGCTGCGGCGGTGTGCGGCCGTGGGCTGAAACAGGCGATATGCGCCTTGTCCAACTTCAATTCCGCCAGCAAGTTGTAGGTATCCATGAATTGCGCTTCGGTTTCACCCGGGAAACCAACGATAATGTCGGTGATAATGCTTGCCCCAGGCACGAGTTCGCGGATACGGTCAATGAGGTGGCGGTAATCGTCCACTGTGTAGCCACGGCGCATACGGCGCAAGACCTCATCGTTGCCCGCCTGCACTGGCACTTCGATATGCTCCATCACTTTGGGCAATTCAGCGACGGTGCGCAGCAACTCATCGGTCATGTAGTTGGGATGCGACGTGAGGAAGCGAATGCGCTCCAACCCTTCGATATCGTGCAGAACACGCAACAAATCAGGCAAACGGGGCCCATCGGGCACGTCGTAGCCATAGCGGTCCACAATTTGCCCCAACAGCGTCACTTCCTTCACGCCCTGCTCCACCAGGCTGCGCACTTCCTGCACAATGTCGCCAATACGGCGACTGCGTTCACGCCCGCGGCGATAGGGGATGATGCAGAACGAACAGACGTGATCGCACCCGTAGATGATGGGGACGTGGGCCGTCACCTGTTTGCCGCGCACATGCGCCGGCAAGACAATCTCGCCATCCTGCATAGCATTGATGGCTTGGCGCTGCTTGACCTGCTCGTAGTAGGCATCGTAATCCCACTCGCGGCCGTCGAGGTACGCCAACAACGGGCCCGGCTCGCTTGGTGGCATGAAGACATCCACCCATGGCCACGCTTTCCGCAGCGGGGCGGGATTTTTCACCCCCACCAGACACCCCATCAAGCCGATGATGGGACCACCCTCGCCGCGCATTTTGAGTGGTTTCAGCGACCCCAGGCGACCATAGATTTTCTGCTCGGCCTGTTCGCGTACCACACAGGTATTCAGCACGATGACATCGGCTTCCTCGACGGCATCCGTCCACTCATAGCCACGTTTCTCCAATTCCGACCCCAACCGCTGGGAATCGGCAACATTCATCTGACATCCAATCGTCCAAATGTGATATTTCTTTCCCATGGCGCACCACCTTCTTGCGCATTCAACGTGAAAAACGGGCTCGCGCCCGCCGATGTGGTCGAGGTATTGTATTCGAATTGCAAAATCGTGTCCAACAGGTATTTGTGTTTTCCTCCCACAACGTCCAACGACCTGCGCTTCACCTGCGCCGCAAAGCACAGCGGAGCGGCGTCAGGTGCAAGCGCTTGTTGGGCGGACGCTTTTGGATCACACAAACCACACCAGAACACTCATATTGCGTCTGTTTGCTTTATAACAGCAAGGATCTCTCGACAGTAACCCTCGGCAATCTGTCGCTCATAATCGTAAACAACCTCGTCTCTGTTATGAGCATAGGGATTCCTGATCTTTGCTAGTAGTTGTGAGCGTTGCCCCCAGTAATTCTTGTCCTGGCCGAAAATCTCTTTGAAAACATCCCACTCAGCGAAGATGATGGTAAATAAATCCTGTGGGTATGTGAAGTCAATCAAGTTGCTTGAGGCCCGATTACCATAGACCCTTTCTTCTTTTGCCTGTGCTTCTCGACAGCGGTCAAAGATGGTTCTCTTCAAATGAGATTTCGCTTTCTCCAATGCCTCGATCCAATTATCTCCATACTTTTTTCTCATCATCCGCGTTATTAGCTGACGCAACGCCTTTTCTGTCTGTCGCCACACGGGCCACAAATCCCAATCAAATTGTCGTTCTACAATTTCCAGATAAGTCTGAAAGTGCTCTGAGAACGCTGTATAAGTGCCTTGCTCATCCTGCTTGATAAATCCATACTTGAGCAAGTTTTCTACATCGGTCCATTTTACATCGACAACAGGACCAAATAAAACCTGAATTATCTTGTCAAGTTTTCCTTCTTCACGCAGCAACTCCCTCATACGGTCATACTGGCTTAAAAAGGCGGGCATTGAACGACGAGCGGCCTTATCAATGTCTACAACTTGCTCCTCCCGGAAAAATTCAACCACTTCATAACCAAGCAATTCCAATAAATAGGGATGTCCACCACAATAGAACGTTATCTTCTCCCTCAAAGAGTCATTATCTGGTATGCCGATAGATGTCAAGCGGTCAAAATACTCTTCAATGCCGTCTACGTCAAACATGCTAAGGTAATACTTATAAAAGATGCCATCTAGGGTTGAAATAGATTGAGTTTGCAATTCAATATCACGAATAGTGCGGCGAGAGGTGACGATATAGGAAACGCGCCATTCTGGCCGGTAAGAAAGCTCACGCAAACCTTGAAAAGCTGAGATGTCTTCTCGAAAAAGATGTCGCGCGTGATCAAATTCGTCAAGAATTATGAGGACTCTAATTCCCTCTTTGCGCACTTTCTCAAAGAAGCGCTGAATGCGCCAATAGCCTTCGCTCCACGAAAGCGCATCTTGCAAAGCTCGTTCGGCCGCTTGTTGAATGTTGAGTGAGAACCAACCTAGTTCTTTCAGCTCGTCAATGCAGCGGGCTACAAGAGAGCGGAAAAACACAGGCGCATGATCATAATTCGATAAAGTGAACCATATAGGAAGGAGCCGCTTTGCGAGCAGTTCGTCTCTACGATCAATAACTGCTTTGTAAACCAGACTACTCTTTCCAATACGAGAATCACCGATAATTGCCAGATTACCCGGATCTCGTGGTCGAATCACCCTGCTCTCGATGACTTGGAGGCCATTCTTTCGGCCTATAAATCGCTCCCCGTGCACTATGGTGCCATAATCAGCAAAAGGATTCGCAAAATCTCGATTCATCTTGACCTTTCCACTTTATTGATGAATTGTGAGCCAATCTCTGAATAAACCTACACGGATTCGATAGTACCTGCCTCGTTCTCGTTCAACCACTTCCCGGTTTACCAGATCTTCCAGAATTACGTCTATCGGTTTTTCTGTTTCGCAGGAGATGCTATTACGATTGCAGGGTCCAGTCTGGCTATTGATAGCAATGGCCTTGAGGACTTTCAAAGCATCTTCATCACTAATAGCATCCTCGGATGTGTCACCGGAATTGATAAGGTTGTCAAACTTATCCAATCCCAACGCATTGACGCCTCGCACCAGTTCGGTCTTGACTTGTTCGACATCTGCCTCTGTGATCAGGCTCGCACGTTTACGGTTCATATATTTGACTAACCGATCACAAACAATCTGGATGTAAAAAGGACTACCGGCAGTTAACTCGAGGATGCGTTCTATTGCCCGTTCCCGATAGCGACTTTCCCCATTCCGCCCTCCAATGCGAATGGGTTCATCTGTCAATCTTATGGCGTCTTCCCGTTTGAGGTAACTGACTCGTTCATCTTGGGTGGTGCCAAATTCGTTGGGAAAACGCTGCTTAAACTTGGGCATCACATCTTGACCAGCCAATACAACGCTGAAGTAGTTCTCTTGCAGCAAAGCTTTCCAGTTTTTCATAAACGATTCCGATATCTTTCCGCTGACAATTTGGCTGTATATGTACGAGAATTCATCTATGAGCAGGACGACCTGGATATGCTTCCAGCCTTCTGTTCGAGCAGTTCGACGTTTGTATTCATCAAACACATCTCTAAATTTGACTAAGGGGCTAGGATGTTCGTAGAACTCGCGATCCTGGGGAAAGATCAAGTTCAAGGGTGGCAAGCCCCGCTCTTCAACCACGTCCTCAATGGCGTCCCGAAGTTTTCTCAAAATGCTCCAGAGGATCTGGTATTCAAACGGGATTTGAGAGTGTTCGTCCAGAATCGAGCCAATATTTCCTATATCTATCACTAATAAATTCCCACTGGCCTCCATTTTCCGTTTAAGATGATATAAGATAGAAGATTTACCAGCTCGCTTTTGACCGAAAATAACAATGCTCTTGCTCTGTGTTCCGGCTCTTTGAATGGCTCGGATGATGTTCTCAATGAGTTCATCACGCCCGTAGAACATTGTGGGATCCCCAACAATGCCTCCCTCCGCATAAGCAGCATATGGGTTTTCTATTTCCTCGAACTCTTCTTCGGAGTAGAGACGAATGGAAAAATTGTGCACAGGTGTCTGTTCAATCTCTCCCGCTCTGGTACGATATTGAGCATATACTGGTAAAGAGAATGTTTGTGCATCCAGAGCACTCTGCGTAATCCGAATAGGCACTTCCAAAATGTGCTGATCGCTCCCTCGCAAAGATCTATCGAGTTTTATTTCTGATGCATTAACAGCGAACAAACCATCTTCGCTTTCCTGGACAATCAACTCCAGGGATTCCGCAGGACTGCATCCCGTTTTGTTCGCAACCACAATCTGAACATCGATGTGCTGGTTACTGTCTGGGATATAAGATTCTTTAGGAAGCCTAATCTCAAGCTGGGGAGTAGAGATCTCATACAACTCTTCTAAATATCTGCTCACTTTGTTTTGAAGAGCCTTGACCACCGGATACAGCCCTTCGACGGACAAGCGCGTGGGGCTGGATTCGATTTCTCGTAGTAACTCATTACAGCCATTCCCTATTTGAATACATAATCGCTCACGTTCTTCAAAAGAGGCCTGCTTGACCAGTTCGAGTGCAGTCTCGAGGATATTTTGCAACTGCCTGGCACGGTCCTGGTCTAAGCCAAAAAACAGGCGATGGTTAACCGATTTAAGCCGTTCTATGCCGTCCTCTAGGGATGCAGTAGTTAACTCCATCCTGGCCAGAAAGCGAAATTCGCTTAATATAGCACGCCATTCATCTAGCTTTAACCGCCGCACTTCATTCCAGAGTTCAATAAACCCATCCAATCCTTCGATCTTGTCAGGCACTGAGATGCCTTGGCTGCGGAGATAGTCTAGTGCCATCACCTGCAAGGTAGTCCCAACGAATAGGCGTTTCAGCACCCGATTTGCAGCATAACGACTACGAAATGTCAAATACGTTATCGCGCTAAATACGCGGTCTCGCTGAGGATGACTGCCAAGAACGCGCTCAACAGTTTCGTCAATAGAGGGAATGCTCGGAGTAAGGGGGACTTGAGCCTGCCCCAATGTCGAGAATAGAAATCGAACAAGTGCATTGACAGCATCTTGTTCATCTTTTCTTTTGCCTCTATCTCTGTCATAAACGCTGAGAGCTTCGCAATAAAGTTCACGGGCAGCATCTAGCGGCTTACCTTCAGCTACAGTTGCATCGCCACTGGATGCAAAACTGCGGCAAAGATACCGGTAGAACAAGTTGGAACTCTGCCCTTCAACGATAGATATTATCTTCGCCGCGGATAGATAATACTCGGCACGGTCACGGGATCGCCGCGTGCCTAGTTGAGTGGCAACTTCCTCTAATCTCTTGAGGTCAAATTTAGCATCTCTCTCAGAGCCTCTATACCTTGCTATACCATTCTCGTCTCTCTCTATTCGTTCAGGTGAAACCCCTGGAAAATCACATCGATCCAAGAAGAACTGTGTGAAGTCGCTGATTTCACTGGAGAATTCCGAAAGTGTAGTTTCGATAATAATCTCTTCCAATTGAGTGGATTCGCCAGTCGTTCTGGCTTGTGTAATCGCTTCAAGCAGTTCAGCAGCCTTCGCATCAGGCGAAGCATCAAGAATTTCTTTCAGAATCCTCTCGGCGTCATCATACCGCTGTTGTTTGAAATGGCAAATAGCAATGTTGCGCCGTGCAGCCAGATTATCAGGATGCAACTCGAGCACTTGCTCAAATGTCTCTCGGGCCTGAGTATAATTCTCGCATCGCAGGTAACAGTTCCCTATTTGCCATAAAACGCTAGTCTTTTTCTCCCTGGGCGTCTGACCTAGCTTCTTGCGCAAAAGCGCGATTGCCTGTTCATATTGGCCGGCATTCTGGTAGAAACCGATCAGCATATTATCTACAGACTGCTGATCTCGAATTCTCTTACGCTGTTGCTCCAGCAATCTGATGGCTTCTTCAGGTTTGCCCTGCTGAACATACAAAGCAGCCAAATCTTTGATGGCGCTCTCGACATTATCCCCTTCTCTAATCGCTTGGCGGAAGAGTTGCGCGGCTCTATCCAAGTCTTTTTCAATCAACTGGACCCGTTTTGCCCGGGCATAAGGATTCGACCCTCGCGGCACACCACTAAGGCGGGCATACTCGCGCCATTTATCATAAAGTTCTCGCGCTTCTGGATATTCCGGTTCTCTTTCTAGTAGTTGCCTGATGTAACCAATTGCTTGACTATAGTCTCCATTCTGCGCACATTGGTTAGCAATCTCGAAAAGATCCTTATTGGTCCGAAATAACGCTACTCTCAATGCAAGTGGGCCTTTGGGTCCCTGAGCCGGTTCAAAGGTAACCGGAATTTCCCCCCCTATCTCCAAACGATTAAGTTCATCAAACAAAGTAGGATCTATGATTGCGCTGCGATGGAAAAAGTAACTGTTTCCACCCAAATCTCGCAAGAAACCAAAGTTACGATCCCGTTTGTATGTATAAATATAGCCTTGCGGCATTTGAGGCGCCTTTCTTTCGGTTGCCTGGGTTTTTTGGCTGTCCTTGCTTTCCTGGAATTCCTCCACAACTTGACGATAAGCCTCGTCAGGTTGTCCTTCCAGATTCTTAACGGCCTCTAATACAAGATGCTGTGAGACCTGTTCTTCTAGCCATCTTCTGGTTATGTCAGTTGCTATGGCATCTTTTTTAATAGATTTGAGAAGAAAAATGCCAGTCTCCAATAGAAGAACGAGTTCTTGCTCGGTTTGGTCACGGCCTATGTTCTCGCACAAACTCCGCAAAAGTGAGTAGTTGCCGTTGCATCTTAGCAAGTTAACATACACATACCAAGCATTTGGTCTCTCAGTAATGGGCCTTTGTAAAAACCATTGTTCTAGAGCGTAGACGGCGATAGGATTCTGACCACTGCGTAACGCGATGACAGCGAGGTTATACCAATCTGCCGCTTCTCGTGAAATTGTGGCGGTCATCTTGTAACAATTGAAGGCTTCTTTCTCTCTTCCCGCCAAAAAGTAGCAGTAGGCCAGATGTCTTTTGACGGTTGCCGAATTGGGCAAAATCTCGGCCAATGACTCCAATTCGGCCACAATTGACTGAATGCGACCAAATTTCTTGCTTAGTTCATTTATCTTCTTGGCGTACTGGTACCGATTGACAACTCTATTCCACGCTTCCTCGATCTTCTTATGAGTTCGTTTTGACATTCTGGAAATCGGCAGGAAGAAATCTGGTTCTTCCAACTCAATCCGGGCGGTTTGCAATTGAGCTTCGAGACGGGCTTCAATTTCAATCAATTTTTTGAGTACTGGCTGGAGGCTTTCTGCTGGTATGGAAGATGCCGATATCGTGACATCTGCTTGTGTGACTGCCTCACTACTTGTGTCTGTCACAGGGAGGCCGGATTCAGTCTTGTCGGGTCTATCTGCCATTTCACTTGTCACAACCTCCCAAGCCCCGATCATCTCTACCAGAATCGTGGCGACGCCGTTTTCATTCTCCAGCGTGATATGATCCCTGCCTAGCTCGATTAGCTCACCAGAGATCTCACGCCCGTTCTTTAGCCAGAATATGACTTTGCTACCAATAGGTACTTGCCGTTGAATGAGTTTCGAGAGCATATGCCTACCTGCACTTCTTCTGTCTTGATACTCTCCTGTGTGGCTGTTGCGCTTCGTCCGCCTAACGAAAAATCTCAGCCGCTCGCCGGAGTATTAGCGAAGGAGGGTTGGCTGCAGCGGGTGTTAGGCCACCTTTCACAAAGGAGTGAGAAAACACCACTCCTATACTAATATCATCGAATTTCCCGCGTCAAGTTTTTCATCACAGTCCCTTATGGCGGGTGTGTCCCAGATGAGTGGTAATGGTAAAAAATGAAGGGAGGAGGGCAAACAAACACAGGGAGGTGAGGAGATGAAGCAAGAAGCAGTGAAGCGGATAATGGCAGAAGCACAAGCGGTGTTGGAATGGTCGAAGGAGCACCCGGGGTCCACTCTACAGGAACTGGAAGAGCAAGTACTGAAGGCGGTCAATGCCATACGT
>WFOS01000002.1 GCA_015487975.1 Ardenticatena sp. | reverse complement strand
TGAATGGTCTCGCGCCGAAGTGCTGGGGTCGGTGGCGCAGGCCCTTGCGCAAGCAGGCGACCGGAAGGGTGCACTGGCGGCGGCCCAGTCGATCGAGGGTGAAAGGCGTCGCGCCGACACACTCGGGTCGGTGGCGCAGGCCCTTGCGCAAGCAGGCGATCGGGAGGGTGCACTGGCGGCGGCCCAGGCGATTAAGTGGGAATGGTCTCGCGCCCGTGCGCTGGGGTCGGTGGCGCAGGCCCTTGCGCAACTCGGTGAGATGGAGACAGCACAACACGCAGTAAAGCAGGCGCTCGCAGCGGCTCAGGCGATCGAGGATACAAGGCATCGTGCCGACGCGCTGGCGGCGGTGGCGCAGGCCCTTGCGCAGGTGTGTGAGGTACACAATGGCGACGTGGCTGGCTGGCTCGTGGGTGCCTTCCAGCAGGCGCGGGCGCGTGGCCGGGAGGAGATGTGGCAGTACATTCGCGCCTTCGCTCCTGTGCTGGGCGAACTGGGCGTCATCACAGAGACGTGGCGGCGCATCCAGGCTGTGGAGGCGGTGGTGCGGGGGCCTTCGTCCGCGTAGGTCGGTGCACGGGGGAGGGGCTGCTCCCCCGTGCGTGAGAGCGCCGCTTTCAGGCGCAGTGGGCATCACCGTAGCTTGTGTACCAATTCGCAGGCAGATCGAACGTCGCGAGTTGGGCAGCATAGGCGGCCTGCCAGGGGCGGCCGTAGGCCAGGGCAATTTGCCCCAGGCGGCGTAGGCGGTCGGCGGCGGTAGTTTCCAGGAAATCGCGGCGTGCCTCTCCTTCCAGTGCCACACCTTCTTTCCAGATGGCCCGCCCTGCCAGGAAGCCAGAAGCACCATTCTGGCAGGCGATGCGTACCTGTTCGGCAAAGGTTTCGAAGTCCACACCGGCGCTCAGCAGCACCCAAGGGACTTCGATGCTCTCGGTCAGGCGGCGGCAGGAGGCGGCCATACGCGCTTCGTCATGTTCGTAGGCAGCATCCGTGGGAAATTCGGCTTTGAGCACGTCCACCCCGAGCGGCACCAGGCGGCGCGCACTTTCGATGACGATCTCGGGGCGTTCGGCGGCAAAACCGGGGTCGTTCTTCTTCACATTGGGGTCGAGTGGGTAGCAAATCGGTTCCAGGAAGAGGGGAAGTTCCCAGCGCGTGCATTCTTCGGCCACTTTCACCACCAGTTCTTCCTGTTGGGCGGCGTTTGGGGCGTCGGGATGGTAGTAGAGCAGCACTTTCACACCTTGCGCCCCCATGAGTCGAATCTTGCAGACGTTCCAATTGGGCAGCAGCGTGGTGACACGCCCACCTTTGTCGTCTTCAGTATAGCCCGTCTCCTCATACGTCACCAGCAATCCGCATTGCCCCGGCAACGTGCGGCTAGCCACCATCTGCCCCGCGCCATACTCGGGGTCGATGAGCACCGCACTGGAAAGAGGCGCGAGTACGCGCGTCAATTCGCTTTTGAACGCTACCACCTCTTCGAACGAAACATCGCGTCCCAACGCCTTGCCGAGTGACCTGACGAGCGAACCGCGGTGGTCGTAGGCTGTCATGGTGAAAATACCCTGCGGCGTGGACAACTGCGAGAGCGCACGAATTTTCCCCACATTGAGCGTTCCCATTGTCAACTCCTTTGCTTGGTGGTTGGTAGAAAAAAAGCGCCTTACCCCTGTGGGGAAGGCGCCTTTGTCCTCGAAGCAGGCTTGTGCTGTTCGGTTGTACGCCATCGGATTCAGGCAGGGACCGGTGCAACCTCTTCCAAGTTTTGCACGGTGTCGTCTGCGTGCAACGCATTCAACCGCTCGATACGGTCTTGCGAGCGAATCACCCATTCGGTGACATGCTCATCGCCACGTTGGTACGTGGCCAACGGCTCGAACGTGATGAGCAACGTCAACACTTTTTCGATTTCGGGCAAGCGGCGCGGTGCACGCAACGTCAAGCGTCGGGCACGCTCCCATTCCAGCGTGAACTTGACATCGTTCCAGTAGCCCACGGCCTCGAATGGTTCTTCGGCGCGGGTCACTTCGATCCAGAGCGTTCCAGCACCGGCAAACCAGAACGCCTGGCGCAGATGCTCTTGTACGACGAAGCGGCTGTTCGGCTCGATATCGTAAAACCAGCGTGCGTATTGACTCACCGTCTCTCCTCCTCGTTCTCCCAACACTCATGCCGTTTGGGTCGTTTGCAACACCTGCTTCACTTTCTCGATGAAGGCACTCGCCCGTGCTAGCGCTTCCTCGGGAGCCCCATGCAACTTTTGAGCCGCACGGAACGCATCGAAGTCAGCCGCTTCTAGGCCTTTGCCCAAGTAGTGCGCTTCCAGCACGACTTCCATACAGCGCAGGCCATCGAAATCGTAGCCGGCGGCATAGACCAATGCACGCGCGGCGCGGAACATGGCGCCCCACGCCTGCTTCATGCCCGTTGTCGTATCTTCCGCCTCGAAAGACGTTTTCGCCTGATTGTAGAGATCTTGGGCGGCGGCCAACTCGGCGCCGATTTCCTGGCGCTTGCGCTCATCGCGACGCAAGTAGGGACTGCGCAAACAACGTTCCAGGTTGGCTTGAATGACTGTGTTCATCCGGATTCCTCCGCCATGAATGTAATCGGTGCTTCTTTGGGTTGCACAGGTAAATTGGTAAACAAATCGTTCCAACGAGCAGGCGCCGTTTCATCGACCAAATGGAACCACTCGAATGGTCCCTGCGCCTGCTGATACGCCTCGTAATAAGCGCGATCGGCTTTTTGGGTACGGTGTGCATAAAATGCCGCCCGCTTGACAGCGAGTGTTGCGCTGATGTCCACACGCACATGCGCGGGTGCGTATGGAATCTCGCTGGTGGCGGCCACCTGTGGTGCTACGGTGATATACGCCAACCGCGTCATGTGCCCTTCCGCCCGCCACGCTCGCCAGGCAGCCGTTGCCAGTGCCGATGCTGCTTGGTGATCTGGGTGCTGGTTGCCCCCACCTTCGGGCCCAAACGTGCATACGACGGCGGGCTGCTCCTGCCGGAACCGTTCCAGCAAGCGTGTAACGAGCGGCTCGGCGGGAACGTTGCCCAACGCGCCATCCGGAGCGTTCCACTGCTCGATGTGGCTTATTCCAAGGATGCGTGCTGCATGAATGAGCTCGCCGTGACGTCGTGCCGCGAGTTGCGCTGGTGGCACCAGCCCCCCAGTCTGTCCTGCCGCACCGTCCGTCAGTGTTATGAGCACGGTGCGCACACGCTGCCAGCCATAACGAGCCAGCGTTCCACCAAATCCGAACGCTTCGTCGTCAGGGTGGGCTGTGATGACAACGATGGTCGGTCGCACAACTTCCCCCAAAAAACCCGCGCTAGCATATCACAGGTCACGGTGTGCGTCAATTGTGACAAGAAGCACAGATACCTCCTCCACCTCATCATCTCATCGCAGCCTGAACCACCTCTTCCAGGGTCCATTCGACATCGCTACGAACGTCAATCCCTTTCGACCTGGTGATGACCCAAAACGTGGTGGGGGATGGGAAGAGAGGAGACGGAGAGTGGAAAAGGCAAGCCAGAGGCACCCCAGGCCTCGAAGAGGGCGTATTGTGGCGCACCTACCGGGCAGCCTGAGCCTAGTGGGGCCATCACCGCTTCCAGCCAGTTCCCCTGGAACGCCTGCTCACCGCTGGAGAACGCTGCCTTCCTAGGAGGCGCGACGCACCTGCGAGGTGCGTCGCGCCTCGAAACATCTCGGCTCGGTCGGAAACCCAATGCGCATACGTGGTGGCTGGATGCGCGAGGTTCACCACCGTGGCCGTAATGGCGGGGCACCCCACGTCAGGCGTGCGTGCCTCTCGAGGTCAGGTGGGGTGCGTTTGTATCCCTCGCTACGCTGGAGCTGCCGGTCTGGAAACAGACGGGCGAATGGACGCCAACATGCGCTCAGCGCTTCCTGGTTTCGGGTGCCACACCGTCACACCGTTGCTGCTGACCGTGGGGTGGGAAGAACGGGATTGGAGCGCTGGGCCTATGCCGTGCTGGTATTGGCCGCTTATCGCGCGTGAGGGCCCACGAGGGGGGGGCCTCACGCGCGA
>WFOS01000001.1 GCA_015487975.1 Ardenticatena sp. | reverse complement strand
ATATACGGTTGGTCATTTGGGCTGATCTATGCGTTGCTTTTGGTCAAAGATGATTTCGTTGTATGGGTCAATATAGGCGATTTGTCGTCTGTTGATGTGGTTGTCGACGAGGACTTATGGCTACAGCAGATGGCATTTTTGAAGACGATAGAGCCGGTGGAGTAAGCGGAAGAGAAGGCAAAGAAAAGCCCCCACGATGCCGTGGGGGTTTTTTGTCTGGCTGTGCGTCTTGGAAGTGTACGAATTGGCTACGAAAGCCGGGATTTGGCAATTGGATGTTCGGGATGGGCTTCGAGAATACGTTGATAGATCTCGCGAGCCGCAGCAATTTCACCTTGTTGCTCGTATTCGAAGGCGAGAACGGCGGCTTCGTCTGGTTTCATCGCTTCGGGTGTCATTTTTCCCATGAGCAGATAGCAGAATGCTTTGTAGCCGATATTGGCACCATATTTGCGAGCCACATTGCGCACATCGTCAGCGGTTTGTGCTTTTTGGAGCGCTTTTTCGACTTCTTTCAACTTCGCATAGGAAGCAAGGGGGGAATAGGGTTTGCGTGCCATTCCGTTGCAACCTCCACATTTGGATTTCAACGCCCACCAAGAAAGGCGCGTCGCACCTCGGGGTTGTTCAACAATGCTTGGGCGTCGCCTTCGTAGGTATTGCACCCGAGTTCGAGCACATAGCCGCGGTGGCTGATTTCCAGTCCTTGGCGAGCATTTTGCTCAATCATCAGCACGGTCAAGCCGATCTTCTCGTTCAGCTCGCGAATCGTTTGGAAAATGGCGCGTGTAATCAGTGGCGCGAGCCCGGCACTCGGTTCATCCATCATCACCATTTGGGGTTCCAACAAGAGTGCTCGCCCGATTTCGAGCATGCGTTGTTCACCTCCCGACATGGTGCCTGCGAGTTGATGACGACGCTCCGCCAGGCGGGGAAAAAGATCGAAAACATACTCGATGCGTGCTTTGATACGGCGTTGATCTTTTTCCAGGTACATCCCCAATTCCAGGTTTTCGTAGACCGTCATTTGTGGAAAGACACTGCGCAATTGAGGAACGATCGAGATACCTGCCTGTACTATTTGCTGCGGCCGCCAATTGGTAATTTCCTTTCCATCGAAAAACACATGCCCCTTGCGGATACGGACGAAACCGTAAATGGCCTTGAAGACGGTGGATTTTCCCGCGCCATTGGGCCCAATCACGCAGACGATTTCACCGGGATGTACATGCAACGAAACGCCTTTGAGAATGTCGAAATCTTGATACCCAGCATACACATCTTGTACGTGCAATAATGCGCCCTCTGGTGTGGTCGTTGTATGGGGTGTAGGGGCTGATTGCGTCATACGCCCTCCTTTCTGATTGCACGGCTTATGCGCCAAAGTACGCTTCGATGACGGCTTCGTTTTCCATGATCTCTTGGGGTGTTCCATGTGCCAGGAGTTTACCATAATTGAGCACGTAAACACGTTCGCACAGATCTGCGATGAAGTTGATATTGTGCTCGATAAGCAGAAACGCTTTACCCTGCTCACGGTTGAGCTCGCGAATATGGTCTTTGATTTCTTCGATGAGGGTGGGATTGACGCCGGACGTGGCTTCGTCGAGCAGCACCAAGTCGGGATCGGGCATGAGCGCCATGCCAATTTCGAGCAGGCGCCGTTGGCCCCCAGAGAGATTGCCAGCGTATTCGTCGATCAAGTGCGAGAGTTTGAGAAAATCAAGTAACTCGCGGGCGCGTCGTTCGGTAGCAGGATGGCTGGGTTTGAGCATGCCCCACAGGGTTTCACCACGCCACTGACGGCTGATGAGCATGTTTTCGAGTACGGTCATTTTGCGGTAGACCCGTATCACCTGGAAGGTGCGCGATAATCCCATGCGAGCCACCTGGTAGGGGCGTGCGTTGGTGATGTCGTGCCCTTTGAAAACAATGCGGCCATTATCGATCGGCAGCAGGCGGCTCAAGCAGTTGAAGAGAGTAGTTTTGCCGCTCCCATTCGGTCCAATCAGCCCCACGATTTCCCCTGAGCGCACGACAATATCAACGCCATCGACGGCGGCAAGCCCACCAAAGTATTTGGTCACATGTTCCCCGCGCAAGAGTTCAACTGAGTGGTTCATGTGTTCCCCCCGCTATCTTGGTTGGAAGGGGATGGGTGACGTTCGCGACGCCAGAGATGCAGAAGAGATGTGCTGCTTCGGTCGCCCAAGGTTCCCAGGATGCCTTCGGGCATGAAGAGCACGAGCACGATCAGGAGCACGCCCAGTGAAATGAGGTGGTAGTCGAGGAGATTGGCCCACAGAATATCGCGCATGAAGTAGAGCACAACTGCGCCCAATGGCGGACCCCACACCGTGCCAAGGCCGCCCAACATGCTCATCATCACCATTTCGACCGTGCGACTCTCGATGAAGACCACATCGGGGTCGATGTATGTATTTTGCCACGCCCAAAAGCCCCCCACCAAACCGGTGAAAAAAGCGGCAGTGACGAAGGCGATGATTTTATGCTGTGTCGTATTGATGCCGCGCATTTCGGCTCCGACCTCGTCTTCACGAATGGCGATCAGCGTTGCGCCAAACTCACTGCGACGAATCCACCAGATGAAGGCAACGACGAAGCCCATGAGCGCCAGGGTAAAGTAGTAGTCGCTTATGCGATCGAGCACTGGGGGGAGATCGAGCCCCTTTCCGCCACCGGTGATGGGGGCAGCAATGCGAATGATTTCACGCATGGCGACGAATGTGCCCAGCATCGCGATCGAGAAGTAAGGGCCTTTCAGTCGCAACGTCGGCAAGCCGATGACAAGCGCAAAGAGTGCCGCCGTTATTCCCGCAAAGGGAAGCGCTTGCCAGAAGGTGAGATGAGGCGAAAAGGCCATCTCAACAGGGGTAACCAGAATACCCATCGTGTAGGCGCCGATGCCGAAGAAAACGGCGTGTCCGAAGTCGACATAGCCGGTCATGCCACCAATCAAGTTCCAGTTCGAGGCTAGTGTGACAAGGACGAACACTTGGCTCAGCGTGAAGAGTTGTGAACCGCTCAGCCCGGTGTACGGATAGAGGGCGAGCAGCGTGACCAGGATCAACCACCCAATCAATCCACGCCAGGATGCCATGCGTTGCCAGATATTCATTCGACCTCCTCCATGGGGCGAAGCCCACTCAACAAGCCTTGCGGGCGCACGATCAGCATCACGACAAGGAGTACGAAACTGACCGCAACGCCCAGGTTCGTTCCAATCCCGGGAACGAATGTCGCCACAAGAACTTCGGTCATCCCGAGGATGATCCCCCCCAGAAGTGCGCCTGGGATGCGTCCCAGCCCGCCGAGCGCCGTAATGGTAAAGGCTTTGAGCGTGAAGGGGGCGCCCATGAAGGGGAAGATGGCTTGTGTTGGGCTAAGCATGGCGCCCGCGGCACCAGTCAAGGCGATACAAATACCTGCTGTGATGGCGTAGACACGGTCGATTTCGATGCCTACAATGCGGGCAGCGTTTTTGTTTTGCGCAGCGGCGCGGATGGATTTACCAAGCCGCGTGCGTTGCAAAAAGAGATGCAAGATGAACATCATCGACAAAGCGACGAAAAAG
Organism: Ardenticatena sp.; assembly: GCA_015487975.1. GTDB lineage: Bacteria > Chloroflexota > Anaerolineae > Ardenticatenales > Ardenticatenaceae > Ardenticatena. Next base: position 46,574 of record WFOS01000001.1, on the reverse strand, counting down.
ACCAGGGTTTTCACAATTGGAAACGTCAGGCCAAAGAGTTCAACCGAGCCATTGTACGAGACAGGGACATTGCGGGGGCTGGCGGTGTAGACGACTTTGTAGATGTTGGCGATGCTAATCGAAATGCCGAATGTCACGAGCAGGGCCATCAAGTGTGGCCGTTCGATGACACGATTGAGAATGAGGCGTTGTAGCAGGTATCCAACGATGAACATGACCGGCATCACGATGACGAGGGAGGCAAATGGATCGAGCCCGAATGCGCGAAAAAGCGCCCACGCCATGTATGCGCCCATCATGAGGAACTCGCCATGTGCAAGATTGATGACACCCATCACCCCCCAAATGATGGAAAAGCCGAGCACCATGACGCCGTAGAATCCCCCCAGCAGGAGCCCGTTCAACAGCGCTTGCAACAATTTGTCCATAGCAATAGACCTTTTGTCTGTGAGGTTGGTACAGCAAGAGGGGCTTATGCAGCATGCACAAGCCCCTTTTCGTGTGTTGGGTTAGCGTTCGTTCCACGGTGGCATGGGGTAGCGTATCTCAGCCACGGCGGCTTCTTCCGGGGCGACCACGACGATCTTCCCATCTTGGATTTGGATCGTCCCCATGGGCTTGGCGATATTCTTGCCGGTTTCGTCGAAGTTGATGGGGCCGTAGAATGTCATGATGTCGAGGTCGAGCAAGGCTTGACGGACGGCATCAGTTTCGAGCGAACCAGCGTTTTCGATGGCAACATGCAATGCCAGCGCCGTTGCGGTGGATTCAGCGGCTTGGTAGGTTGGGGGTTCGCCCCAGAGTTTTTCGTAGCGCTGTGCGTATTCTTCGGCGGTGCCGAACCAGGGGCCTTTCCACGACATCGTGCGTTCCCATTGGGTGGGCCCCAAAATGTATTCGGCGTCGGCGCCCACTTCGGCAACGAATTCAGGGTTGCTCGGGCCAACGGTGATGAGCATCGCTTTGGGGGTGAAGTTGATCTCTTTGGCCGAGCGCACGAATAGGAGCGCATCGTTGAAGTGTCCCCCACCGACGAAGATATCAGGATTGAGGTCTTTGAATTTGCTCATGATGCCGCTCACATCGGCAACGTCTTTCGGGTACGTTTCCACCGCCAGCACTTCGATACCGTATTCCTGTGCCCAGCGTTGCGCCCCCTCGGCGACACTGGTGGGGAAGGCGGTGTCTTCATACGCGAGCACCATGGTCTTGGCGCCTTGGTCGGCCAGCAATTTCAGCCCGGACTGCGTGTAATTGCCGGCGGGAGTCAATACGGCGAAGAGGTTTTTGAAGCCGCGCTCGAAGAGGCTTTCCGATGCGCCATTCCCTTCGATCATGATTTTGTTGTATTTTTCGGCGATGGCGCTGGTGCTTTTCGTGAGACTCGACGAGTAGGGGCCCAATAGGAAATCGACCTTGTCTTCGGTAATCAACTTTTCGACGAGACGGGCAGCCGTGTCGGGATCGCCTTCGTCATCGTAGTAGATGATTTCGACTTTGTAGCGTTCATTCCCGACCTTGATACCACCATACTCTTCGTTGACCCACTTGCGCCACGTTTCGTAGCCTTGGCGGGTATCTTTCCCCTCGCGAGCGTATTTGCCCGTTTCGCTTACAGCAGCGCCCAGGCGAATGACTTTCACCTCGCTCGAAGACTCAGCGCCGCTTTGCTGCTCAGTTTGGGTAGATTCCTCGCGGCTTGTGGCGCTTTCCTCGGTGGAGGGGGATGGACAAGCCGTCAGCAGAAGTGCGACGAGCAACACGAGCAGGGGCAAGAGACGTTTCATACACAAACCTCCTTCTCCTCTTTGAGATTGAAAGAAACCAAGAGCATTCTGCAAAGTGGGGAAATTGACCTATGCAGTCATGCTCTTACCCAGTATATCAAACGCTGCCTGGATTTGACAACTTGATAGTGACTTGCGCCTGGCGATATGCGCGTCATACTACTCACGCGGGCAGGAGAAGGAGATCACGAACCATTCACAACTCTTTTCGGGGCAAAACGATGAAGCAAGAACGATGGGGAGAACGAGTAGGGCGCCATTTTCTTTGGGTGATTCCCCTCACCTATTTGCTGCTCTTCTACTTTTATCCAATGTGGGCTATTTTGCAGACGAGCCTATTTCCAGAAGGGCATTTTACAAGCGAGGGGATTGTCGGTTTCATTGCACGTCCCTATTTGTGGAAGGTCGTTTGGTTTACGGTTTGGCAGGCATTGGCATCGACAGGGCTTACTTTGGCAGTGGGGTTGCCAACCGCCTATCTACTGGCGCGGTACCGTATACCAGGCAAGAGCCTGGTGCAGGCCCTTTTGACGGTCGCATTCGTCATGCCGACGGTCGTCGTGGCGACGGCGTTTACTGCGTTGCTAGGTCCTTCGGGGCTCGTGAACGACCTCCTCATGTCGCTACTGGGGCGCTCGGAACCGGTCGTTGTGCTCACTGGCACGATCTGGGCGATTTTATTGGCGCATGTTTTTTACAACATTGCCGTGGTCGTGCGAATCGTTGGCAGTTTGTGGCGTCATCTCGATGTGCAAGTCGAGCAGGCCGCGGCCGTATTGGGCGCTTCGCCATGGCGGCTCTTTCGCGAAATCACATTGCCGCTTTTGTTGCCTGCGATTGGCGCGGCGTCGTTGCTCGTCTTTCTCTTCAGTTTCACCAGTTTTGGAATCGTCCTGATTCTTGGTGGTGCCCGATATTCGACCATCGAGGTCGAAATTTATCGGCAAACTATTAGTTTCTTCAACCTTCCCCTTGCAGCAACCTTGTCGTTGCTACAAATGGCGTGTACTTTCATCGTGATGGTCGTCTATACTCGTTTACAACAGCGTATGAGCGTTCCCCTTCAATTGCGTCGGGCGGCGGCGATCGAACGTCCACTCGGTGGGCGGCGTGCCTGGGTAGCGTGGGGATTGCTCCTCGCCGTGCTGGCGTATGAAGTGGCGCCGTTGGGTGTTCTGGCGCTACGAAGTGTCATCGTAGAAGGCAATTTGACGTTCGAATTTTACCGTGCCCTCGACACCAATCCCACGCGCTCGGTGTTTCACGTGAAACCTTCGATAGCGGTGCGCAACTCGATCCTCTTTGCATTCGCAACCATGGTGATCAGTCTGACGATTGGCACGTTCAGCGCCTATGCGCTGGCGCTTTCGGCTGAGCAGCGACATATGGCCTGGGTGCGTCGGCTTTTCGATCCCCTCATTTTGTTGCCACTCGGTACAAGTGCTGTCACGCTCGGCTTTGGCTTCATCATCGCTTTGGATGAGCCACCGCTCGACTTGCGCACCAGCCCGCTTTTGATTCCGATTGCGCACTCACTCGTTGCCTTTCCGTTCGTCGTTCGTACCATTTTGCCCGTCTTGCGTAGTATCGACCCACACTTGCGTGAAGCAGCTGCCACGCTTGGGGCTTCTCCTTGGCGCATCTGGCGCGAGATTGATATGCCAATTGTGAGCCGTGCCGCGCTGGTAGGCGCTGTGTTCGCTTTTGCTATTTCGATGGGGGAATTTGGGGCCACGGCACTTGTGGCACGCCCTGAATATCCCACAATGCCTGTGGTGATCTATCGCTTCCTGGGGCAACCGGGGCAACGAAACTATGGTCAGGCGTTGGCCATGAGCACGCTGTTGATGCTCGTCACGGCTGCTGGTTTTCTCCTGATCGAGCGTTTCCGCTACCGCGATATTGGTGAATTTTGAATGCCCTCCAACATCAACCCGGGAGTTGTGGATTGTGGATAACTCATTGTTGTTTGTGGAAAACATATACAAGTCTTTTGATAACCAGCCAGTTTTGCGCGGAATAACCTTTGGTGTTTCCCAAGGGGCGATTGTTGCCTTGCTTGGGCCGAGTGGGAGCGGTAAAAGCACGCTGTTGCGTTGTATTGCCGGCCTGGAACAGCCCGACCGTGGCGCCATTTGGTTCGACGGGCAACGCATCGACACCGTTCCGCCTCATGCTCGTGGGTTCGGGCTGATGTTCCAGCAATATGCACTCTTTCCGCACCGCACGGTCGCCGAAAATGTCGCGTTTGGATTGCGCATGCAGGGCTGGCCACGTGATCGCATTCAGCAACGTGTGGCGGAGATGCTAGCGCTGGTGGGGTTGGAAGGGTACGAATCGCGCGATGTGCTCGATTTGAGTGGGGGCGAGCAACAACGGGTTGCACTGGCACGCAGCCTTGCGCCACAGCCACGCTTGCTCATGCTCGACGAGCCGTTGGGGGCACTCGACCGTGCATTGCGTGACCGCTTGCTGGACGAGGTGCGGGGTATTTTGAAACATGTGGGGGTGACGGCGCTTTACGTGACCCATGACCAGCAAGAAGCCTTTGCCGTCGGTGATTGGTTGGTGTTGTTGCACGAGGGGCGCATTGTGCAGCAAGGTATGCCAGAGATGGTGTATCGTCGTCCGGAAACGCCATTTGCTGCCCAGTTTTTTGGCATCGAGAACATGCTCCAGGTGGAACGGTATGGCGAGCGTTCGAGAGATGGTGTGCTGGTCGAAACGGCATTGGGACCACTGTGGGTGGCGTGGCCAGCCGAAATGCCCATGCCGACGCTTCCTGCCTGGCTTGCGCTGCGCCCCGAAGCCGCCCACATTGCCGAACACCCCGACACAGGCGCCAATGTAGTGCAGGGCATCATGGTAGAGCGTTCGTTTCGGGGGCCATTTTTTCACATTCGGGTTCGCCACCGAAGCGGCGTTGATCTCGTGTTCGATGTGACGACCACCGGAACCGACATTCCCCCTCTGGGCGCATCTGTGGCACTTCGAGTGCGCCCTGACGGAATGTGGCTGGTGCCGGAAGTGGCGTGATGTTTCACGTGAAACATCGACGCCCCTGAGCGTGTTTCTCAGGGGCGTTCTGATTCTGCCCGTGCGCCTTTACTCTTCGCCAGCAAGTCGCGCCCGATTGCGTGCCAATGCGGCTTCGGCTTCACGTCGCATATCCTCGAATCCCCATTCGAGCAGGGGATAGGCAAATGCAATGATGCCAAAGCCAAACAAAAACCCTGTAATCGTGCGCAAAAGCCAGTTCAACGTGCCCACACCATTGCCCACATAGAAATCGGGGGAGAACGCGCCCTGTGTCAGCCAGACGGCCCATGCGTTCGTATCGCGAAACCCCCACCCCGTGATATCGTTGATGAGATGTGAGGTGCCATCGACTGCCATCGGCGTCAGGAAGAAGACGAGGAGCCAGATGGGCATGGGGCGCACCTGACGTACCTTACGCACAAGCGCGTACAGCATTCCCGCTGCCAGCACACCGCTGTACATGCCCGTGAGACGATGCGCGATGGCTGCTTTGTAGCCTAATTGAGGGTCGCCGATGAATTCGCGCAAGGTCAACTCGTTCGTCGCGTCGGCCCCGTGTGCAATGAGCGTGGGCAGATCGTAGGTTCTGAAAAAGGCGCCTGCCTCGCCGCCAAAAAAGTAGCTCCGTTGTGGTAATTGATGGCAGGTGAAGCCATAAAGTGTGTACAGCACCTTGGCTATGCCTTCGAACCCAGCCTGCATCAGCCAGGGAGTCAGATACGCCCCACCCAGGTAGAGCATGAAGAACCCGTTGAACAAGAGCAACCAGTGTCGTGAAACCCAGAGCACGAATTGTTGCAAGCGTATCGCCAGCCGTTGTGAGGATGTTGGTTGGAAGGTGGTCTCAGACATGTGATTTTCCTTCCGTTTGACTATGCAATCGTTCATGTGTGCGTGCGAGCGCGAGGCGGGCTTCTTCGGCAATTTCCTGCATCCCCTCGTGCAAAAGCGGATAGGCAAACCAAACGATCCCGATACCAAACAACATACCCGTGATGGTGCGTAGCCACCAATTGAGTGACCAGAGTTCGGTGCCAGTGTAGAAGTCCGCAGGAAAAGCGCCGCGCGTCAGCCAGACGGCCCATGCATTCGTGTCGCGGAACCCCCAGCCGGTGATGTCGTTGATCAGGTGTGAGGTGCCATCGATTGCCATGGGGAGGCTCATCAGTACACCCCCCCACCAGGGCAATGGGCGCGAGGGCCTCCTCTGGCGGATGAGCGCATAGGCAATACCCATGCCAAGGACGCCACTGTATTCGGCGATGCACCGAAACCCTACTGCTGTTTTGTAGCCCAGCAGCGCATCACCCCGAAATGCCCGCAATGTCCAGTCGCTGGTGGCGTCGGCCCCATGTGCAACCAGTGTAGGCAAATCATAGGTGCTGAAAAAAGCATGCATCTGACCACCGAAAAAGTACGAACGATCGGGCAGCTGATGGCAGGTGAATCCGTAGAGCGTGTACAGCACGTTTGCCGCCCGTTCGAATCCTGCAAGCATCAGCAGCGGCGTGAGAAAGATTCCCCCCAGAAAGAGCATCCAAAAGCCATTGAACAGAAGCAACCAGTGGCGTGCAAACCAGGCAATCCCACGCTGAAGCGCCAAAAGCGCCTGGATGAGACGACGTGATAGGTGTTGCTGAATTTGTTTGTGTTCCACGTTTATTTTAGTTGTCTTCAGACTGTTGGATGTCGGGTTGATCGAGCCAGGCCAGTAAAGCCAATGCGGCTATCAGGATGATCCATGCTTCGAATTGTACCGCGCGAAGACCGCCCGGCAAAACGTTTTCGGTGGCGCGGAAGGTTTCGATGAACATGCGTGCCGCTGCCAGCATGGCAACGCCCACGAGTGCGAGCCAGCCGTCGAAACGGCGTTTGGGAATCCAGTGCCAGAGCAGGCCAGCAATCACCACGCCGGCGATGCTTTCGTACAACTGCACTGGATGACGTGTGGCGCCCCACATCACAACGCCCCACGGAAGTGCCGTGGGCGTGCCGAACGCATCACCGCTCAAAAAAGCGCTCACCCCTGCCACAGCCCATGCGACCGCAGCGCCAATCACCAATGCATCGGCAGTACGCGCCAATGGCATACGCATCCGGATCAGCCAGAGCACGAAGGCGACTGTACCTACCAGAATGCCTGCTTGCCAATCCATGTCGCGAATGTTGAATGAAACAAGGAGGCGGGGCGTTTTGGTATACACATCCCATGCTCGAATGGCATACGCAAGCCGTGCGCCTACCAACCCCACCAGCAATGCAACGAAGCCTGCATTCCAAATATCGTCGGCGTCCAATCCCAAACGCCGTGCTGCTCGCTCCGCTGCATAGAACCCCAGCCAGAATGCTACGAGCAAAAGCAATCCGCGCGTTTGAATTGCTGCTGAGCCAATGTTCAATACTGGAAGCATCGTTTTCCTCGTCGGTTTCTCATGGCAGAATACTGTTGACTTTCTCTTCCAAAAAGGCTTCGCTCATTGGGCCGCCGACAACGACATCTTCGATCATGCCGTCGGGATGGATGAAGACAGTCGTTGGGAGCCCGCGTACACGGTACAATCGTGCGCCAATCTCACCATTGTCGATCACTACTGGTTGTGTCACGCCCATCTCGTCGAGAAAAGGGCGGATGACATTGGGTGGTTCCCCTTGGTTGATGAGCAAAACAACCAATCCTCGTTCTGCATATCGATTGGCTACCTGCTCGATTGCTGGCATCTCGAATCGACATGGTGGACACCATGTTGCCCAGAAGTTCAATACCACGGCATGTCCCCGTAAATCACGCAAGCGCACCATTTCGCCATCCAGCGTGGTGCCTTCGAAATCGGGGGCTGGGAAGCCTTTGCGCGGCTGGGGTGGAAGTGCTGCATCGAGGGCGTTGGCCTGTTCGGGCAGAGGCACACGTGCTATCAACAGCCATGCCCCGCCCAGAATCAATGCCAGCACCAACCAACGCTGCCAGTGTGTTGCTCTGTGCATCGTCTTCCCTCGCTTCCTTCGTGATGATGAGACGAGGGCTGCCGTTTGTTCGACAGCCCTCTTTTTTTGGATTGGCACCTCTGTGGTGTTCTTACATGCTCACACCAGTGTCGGCTTGAAGTTGCGCAAGCGCAGCGAATTGCTGACGACGAAAACACTGCTGAACGCCATTGCTGCGGCCGCAAATATCGGGTTCAGCAACATTCCCGTGAAGGGATAGAGCGCCCCCGCAGCGAGAGGAATGCCAATCACGTTGTAGAAGAATGCCCAGAACAGGTTGCCTTTGATCGTGCGCATCGTCGCGCGGCTCAACTGGATGGCTTCGACGACTTTGAGCAAATCACCCTGCATCAGGGTCACATCGGCGGCTTCCATGGCAATGTCTGTGCCCGTCCCAATAGCAATCCCCACGTCGGCTTGTGCCAGTGCAGGGGCATCGTTGATCCCATCGCCAACCATCCCCACAATCTTTCCTTGCGCCTGCAACGCTTTGACCTTGGCGGCTTTTTGCTCAGGCAACACTTCCGCCATCACATGCGATTCGGGAATCCCCAGCTCGCGTGCGATGGCCAGCGCCGTGCGCTTGTTGTCGCCCGTCATCATCCAGACTTCGATGCCCATTTGTTGTAGCGTTTGCACAGCGCGGCGACTACTTTCTTTCACCGTGTCTGCCAGCGCCAGAATCCCTGCTGGGCGTCCGTCGATCGCCACGAACACGGGTGTCTTGCCTTCCTGTGCCAGGCGTTCGCTTTCGGCGGTAAAATCGTCGATGGAGATGCCTTCGGTCACCATTAGGCGAGCATTGCCAATCAACACGTCATGCCCTTCGACCAACGCCCGTACGCCGTGGCCGGTCAGGCTTTCGAACCGTTCTAGTTCGGAGATGGTAACTCCGTTTTGGCGTTGCGCGGCTTCGACAATCGCCTCGGCTAGCGGGTGCTCCGAGCGACGTTCTGCTGCGGCTGCCAGCTGCAAGAGATGCGTGGCATCATAGCCGTTCAAGGGCACCACGTCAGTGAGTGATGGTTTCCCAATCGTCAGCGTCCCCGTCTTGTCCAGCAGAATCGCATTCACTTTGTGCAACGTTTCCAGCGCTTCGCCACTGCGGATGAGAATGCCACGCTGAGCACCTACACCGGTGCCCACCATGATGGCAGTTGGCGTGGCAAGCCCCAACGCACACGGGCAGGCGATGATCAACACGGCCACCGTCGTGACGAGCGCATACGTCAGGCGGGGTTCAGGCCCAAAGAAGAACCACGCGATGAATGTGAGTGCGGCAATCACCAGTACCACAGGCACGAAAACGGCCGCAATCTGGTCGGCCAGCCGCTGAATGGGCGCTTTCGAGCCTTGGGCTTCTTCCACCAGGCGAATGATATGCGCCAGCACTGTTTGCTTGCCAACGGCAGTTGCCCGCATTTTGAACGCACCCGCGCGATTGACCGTCCCGCCAATGACTTGTGCACCGATCCCTTTCTCGGCCGGCACACTTTCGCCCGTCACCATGCTTTCATCGATCGTACTGCGCCCTTCGATGATGATGCCATCCACCGGCACCGTCTCACCTGGTTTCACCAGCAACACATCGCCAACCTGCACATCATCCACGGGCACTTCCACTTCTTGCCCATCGCGCAGCAACGTGGCGGTTTTGGCACGGAGATCCATCAGCCGCCGAATGGCCTCGCTGGTTTCACCTTTGGCACGCGCTTCGAGGTAGCGCCCGAGCAAAATCAGCGCGATGATGACCGCCGACGTTTCGTAGTAGACGTGGGCTGTGCCTTCGGGGAAGATGGATGGCACGAGAGTAACCGCCAGGCTGTAGAAATACGCCGCACTCGTGCCTAGTGCTACCAGCGTGTTCATGTCGGTTGTGCCATGGCGGGCAGCTTTGATCGCCAGCCGGTAGAAGCGCCGCCCGGCATAGAACTGCACAGGTGTCGCCAATACGAGCTGAATGAACCAAAGTGTGCGCTCGGAGCCAACAAGTGCAACCAGGGTCTCCATCAGCCCTGGTAACAGCATGGAGAGCATGCTCAGCAGCAACAGTGGTGTCCCAAATACGAACGCCACCAGCAAATCACGGCGCAACCCAGCAATCTCGGCGGCGCGTGCTTCTCGCTCTACGTCGCGCATTTCTTCTTCTTCGGCCGTCAGCTCGGGGGATTCGTAGCCAATGTCACGCACGCGCTGTTGAATATCACGCACGGTGATTTCAGTTGGAATGTAGGTCACAGTCGCACGCCCTGTTGCCAGGTTGACATCGGCATTGAGCACGCCCGGCAGTTTCAGCAAGTTGCGTTCGACCGTGCGCACACATGAGGCACAGGTCATCCCCTGTACCGGAATGGTCACGGTGGCAGTCGGGACTTCATACCCGATTTCTTTGACTTTGTTCACCAATTCGCTGGCGCCTGCGCCTTCTTCATCGAGTACGACTGTGGCGCGTTCGGTCGCCAGGTTCACATGGACCTCTTTTACACCAGGCACTTTTTTCAAGCTGCGTTCGACGGTGCGCACGCACGATGCGCAGGTCATGCCTTGCACCGGTAGCGTAATCTGTTTTTCGCTCATTCGCGCCTCCTTTGTATCGCCTGAAATGGCGTCTTTTTCTCGATATGCCCCCCCTGGGTATATGGGGGGGATGGGTGTCGAAAAGTATATGGCGAGCAGGGCCGAGCGTCAAATGTTGTGTGGTAAGGTGGCTGTCGCCTCTCTCTTTATTTGCTTCTCGCCCGAACACGTCCACAATATGAACCTCCTATCAAGAAAAACTGTTTTGAAAGGTTCGTATGCAGTCCAAAACGTCCACAACATCCTGGCTCGACACCTTGTTGCACGACCCCATATTTCGCCAGCATGTTGTGCACCATCGTGTACTGCCCAGACGCCCGCCACGCACCGCACCGTTTCCCGCCGATTTGCATCCGTCACTGGTCGAGGCATTGCAGCATCGGGGCGTATCGGCGCTGTACACCCATCAGGCAGCCGCTGTCGAAGCGGCATTGCAGGGGCAACATGTGCTGTTGGTCACACCGACCGCCTCGGGGAAAACCCTTGCCTACAACGTGCCCGTGTTGCAGACCTTACTCCAAGACCCCAATGCCCGAGCGCTCTACATTTACCCCACCAAAGCGCTCGCACAAGACCAGTGCATGGCATTTCAGCAGCTTGCCGACGCGCTGCCTATGGCGTGTCGTGTCGCTGTGTACGATGGTGACACACCTGCTGCGGCGCGTCGTGAGATTCGCGCCTCGGCGCATGTGGTGATGACCAACCCGGATATGCTTCACACAGGCATTTTGCCCCACCATACCAAATGGCTCTCGTTTTGGACGAATTTGCGCTACATCGTGCTTGATGAAGTGCACCACTACCGTGGTGTGTTCGGCAGCCATCTGGCGAACCTGTTGCGTCGCTCTCGTCGCATTGCCGAATTTTACGGTTGCCGCCCCCAATTCCTGTGTGGCAGCGCGACGATTGCCAACCCACGCGAGTTTGTCGAACGCCTCATCGATGCGCCTGTGCATCTGGTGGACGAAAACGGCGCCCCAGCGGGTGAGCGCCATTTCTTTTTCATCGATCCCCCCGTTGTCGATCGCGATTTGAACCTGCGTCGTTCTGCGCTCCTCGAAGGCCGCCGTGTGGCGGGAGCGTTCATCAGTCGTGGTGCGCAAACCATCATCTTCACCCGTGCTCGCCTCAGCACGGAAGTGTTGCTCACCTATTTGCGCAAGGATGCGCCAGCATTGGGCATCACACCAAAGGCCATACGGGGCTACCGTGGTGGCTATTTGGCGCGTGAACGCCGCGAGATCGAGCGGGGATTGCGCGAAGGGCGCGTGCGGGCGGTTGTCAGCACCAATGCGCTCGAATTGGGGATCGACATTGGGGCGTTGCAGGCCTGTGTCATTGTGGGCTACCCTGGCACCATTGCCAGCACATGGCAGCAGGCCGGGCGTGTGGGGCGGCGGGGCACTCCATCGGCTGTGGCGTTGGTTGCCAGCGCGGCTCCGCTCGACCAGTTTTTGGTGCATCACCCCGAATGGTTCTTTGAATCTTCACCCGAACACGCCCGCATCAATCCCGATAATCTCTCCATCCTCATTGACCATTTACGCTGTGCGGCATTCGAACTCCCGTTTCGTCCGGGCGAAGCGTTTGGCTCGCTTCCCGCAGAAGCCGTGCATGTGTTGCTCGATTTTCTGGTGGAAGAAGGCGCACTTCACAAAGCCGCCGATACCTACTATTGGAGCGCACCAGCGTATCCGTCCGAACAGGTTTCGTTGCGCACGATTACTCCGCATCGCATTCTCATCGTCGAGCAACCGGGGGGAACACCCATCGGCGAAGTAGACCGGTTCGCCGTGCATCAAATGTGTTTTCCTGGTGCAATTTACCTGCACGAAGGGCGACAGTATCGCATCACGGCGTTGGATTGGGAAGAGGGGCGTGCCGACGCCGTGGCAGTCGAAGTGGCGTATTACACCCGCCCACTCACCAAAACCAGCGTAACCCCCCAAAACGTGCTGACACAGGTGGGGGCGCACGCCGTGGGCGAAGTAGAAGTGGTGCGGCGTACCACCGGCTACAAACAAATTCGCTTCTTCACGCACGAAGTGCTGGGGCAGCACACGCTGACATTGCCTGAAAGCCGCTTGCACACTGCCGCCTACTGGGTCTCTCTGCCTGAAACATGTACGCCACCACGCCGCGACTATGGCCCCAATTGGGAAACACAGCGCCGCAAAGCCCGCGAACGGGACGGCTTCCGGTGCCAGGTTTGTGGCATCAGCGAGCGTGAACTGGGGCGCGAGCTGGATGTTCACCACAAACGCCCCTTCCGCGAATTTGGGTACGACCCCACCGACCCCGCCCGCGCCAACCGCTATCTCGAAGCCAACGCCCTCGAAAACCTCATCAGCCTTTGCCCGGCATGTCATCGCCGCGTCGAACCACCCTATCTCAGCGAGATCGCGTTGGGCTTGCAGGGCATTGCCCATGCACTCGAACATGTGGCGCCCCTCTTCCTCATGTGCGATCCCGCCGACATTGGCGTCACCAGCGACATGGACAACGCCTTTACACGCCGCCCGACCATCTTTGTGTACGAGTATGCCGAAGGTGGTATTGGGTTTGCCGAACAACTCTTCGCCTTGCGTGCACGTATTTGGGAAACAGTCGGCATGCTCATTCAGGAATGTCCGTGTGAGCGTGGGTGTCCTTCATGTGTGGGGCCACAAATCGAGACCGAGCCCCAGCATGATGCCAAACAGGTGGCGCTGAAGGTCTGGACATTGCTGCAAAGCGATGAACCAAAGGAGTAATCCATGTTCGAATTGCTCTGGTTTCTAGCCCTTTTGATACTGGCAAATGTGGCCGAACGCATGCCTCGATGGCGCTTTTTTGCATGGGGCATGTTGCTTGCCACCAACCTGCTGACGATGCTCATGGGCGTCCTGTTCTTGTTGCTGAGTCGTCTGATGACGTCAATCGAACCGGGACGCTTGCCGCCTGAACTCTTGTTCTACGGGCAGCCCTCGTTTGCCATTTCGATCCTCGCAACCGGTCTGTTGGGCATGTTGGCGCTCATCCCAACAGTACGCCGTGGCATTGGGCGCTTCTTGCGCCAGATTGATCCCAACAACATGGTGCACATCACCGCACTCATGTACGGCGTTTACGTCGTTGGGATTAGCCTGGCACAGCTCATCTCTGGTATTGGCGACCTCTTGCAAACGATAGATGTGCGTATCGGTTTTCTGACTGTCTGGGCACAAGGTGTTGCATTCGTGCTTTTTGCTTTCATGGGGGTTGGGGCGTTCATGCGTCGCTCCTGGCGAGAGACGTTGCAGCGGTTAGGGCTGCAACGTCCAACCGCGCGCCAGGTCTGGTTGGCTGTGGGGGTGATGCTCGCGTTGCAGCTCTTCGACACGCTGGTTCTTTTGCTTTGGCAATGGTTCGATCCCCAAGGTGTCGAAGTGTTGAGCAACAGTTTCACGGGCATCTTTGGTGGCTTGATGAACATTCCCGGGGCACTCTCGATCGGACTGACAGCGGGAATTGGTGAAGAATTGCTTTTCCGCGGGGCACTTCAACCTCGTTTCGGGTTGTTTTCGACCGCCATCTTGTTCACGGTTCTTCACGTGCAGTATGGTTTTACCCCTGCCTTGCTTGAAATTCTGGTCATTGCCCTCGTGCTAGGTGTGGTTCGCGACCGTACCAACACGACCACCGTCATCCTCATTCATACCTTGTACAACACCTTGAATGTCTTGCTGATGAGCCTGTTGTATTCTCACTAAAAAGCAAGTATTATTGGAACACGGGCATAAAGAAAGGAGTGCGGTATGTCCAAGTGGTGGCGCATTTACATTGTCGTCCTGACCGTGATTTCGATAACCTCGCTGGCGCTGAACATTCTCATCATCCGCGAAGCCTTGCAAGTACAGACACAGATTAGCGAGGGGGCCAAAGTCGCTGCTGGCGTGCTCAAAGAGGCTACGCAGCAAATGGGCGAACTGGAAAACACAACGATCGACCTTGCGGTTCCCATCAGCGATACCCTCACCATTAGTGCCAATATCGCCATCAGCGATACGTGGGTTGTCCCGATTTACGACGTGTTTGTCATCGATCAGTCCATCCCGCTTGAATTTGGTGTGCCTGGGCGCACGTACACCATCGATATCCCCCTCTACTTGGAAGTGCCCATTGACATGACGGTCGCTGTGCCCGTGCAGCGCACCATTCCTGTCGAGGCGCAAGTTCCTATCAACATGACAGTGCCGGTCCAATTCTCGCTAGCCAATACGCCATTTGCCGAAATGATCAAGGTCTGGCGAGAACAACTCATCAATGTGCAAAAAACGCTGGAAGAGGGGGAATTCCCAACGGCAGCCCAGGAAGCCGCGCCACAACAACCTTGATCATCATAGGAGCATACACTGGTGAAAGGTGTATCGGCGTGGGTTTGGAAGAACCTGCCCTACATCATCGTGGTGGGGCTGGTGCTTGTCTGGGGCATAGTCTGCATTCTGGCGGCGCGGCTCATGTGGTCGTCGGTTTCTTCTCCCACCGCACTGCTTACTGCAACGCCACGTCTGCCATCGACCCCAACCCCTGCGGCAACGCCTTCCACGCCGACACTCAACCTTGCTGTGGAAGAGACGAGGCTCACGGTGCGGGGCACCAACTGGCCGCCAAATGCCACCGTGCAGTTGTGGCTACGGCACCCCTCGATGAGCACTGAATACTTCATGGGCACCGTCAACACGGATGAAGCAGGGCGCTTCGAGTGGCGCGGAACGTATCAGCCCATGATGCCTTCTGGCGAAGATGTAACGCTCATTGTGCAAAGTGGCCCGCTTCAACAGCAGACGACCTTCACTTGGTATCTGCCCACACCCACACCTAGCGCTACGCCGACTCCAACTATCCCGGGTGTCTTTGCGTGCTCCATCTACCTGGCGTCGGCGAATGTGCGCACCTCCCCCGACGGTGTCAGCCCGGTGTTGGTGGTGTTGATGCGGGGAGCGACTGTCCAGGCGGTAGGGCGGCTAGCGGATAGCCTCTGGGTCCACATCGAAGCCAGCGATGGGACACGTGGCTGGGTAACAGCGGATGCGCTCAACTGCCCTGAGCCATTTTCACGTTTGCCTGTGCTCACACCACCCAAAGAGACACCCACGCCAACTCCTACCATGACAGCCACACCAACCGCCACCCCCACGGTTGTGCCGACCGATGCGTGGCGGGGCGAGTATTTTACCAACGCCGGTCTGCTGGGTGCGCCGGCACTCGTTCGCTCAGATGTTGAGATACGTTTCGAGTGGGGCTCAGGCGCACCAGCCGAGGGCATGCCGGTTGACAATTTCAGTGTGCGCTGGATGCGGCGACTTTCCCTTGCAGCAGGAACGTACCGCTTTGCCCTGCGTGTGGACGATGGTGCCCGTCTCTGGATTGATGATGCATTGGTGCTCGATGCCTGGGAACTGGGGCCACCGCGCACGCTGATCACCGATGTGACCCTGCAAGGTGGTGAGCATGTCATTCGCCTCGAATATTTTGAAGCCGCTGGTGATGCCATTGCCATTCTCTGGTGGGCGCCACTCCCTACCTCCATCGATGGGTGGCTGGGGCAATATTTTGCATCTGCCGAACCAACTGGCACACCGGCATTCGAGCGCGAGGATACCACCATTGACTTTGATTGGGGCGAGGATGCGCCCATCCCCGTCCTGCCGCGCGATGGGTGGTCGGCACGTTGGGAGCGCACCCTGGCACTGCCCGCGCCTGGATACCAGTTCACGGTTGATGTCGAAGGCGGGGTGCGTGTTTGGCTGGACGATACCCTTGTCCTGGATGAATGGCACGCGGCTGATGCCACCTACACATTCGATCTGGCGACCGATGGACAACCACACACTTTTGTCATCGAGTATTACGATGCTGGCGGCAAGGCTTCGATAACGGTGCGTTGGGTGTTGCTTTCGCCCACGCCTTCACCGACGTCGACGCTCACACCTACGAGCACAAGCACCCCAACACCAACGACAACGCCCACCGCCACGCCCAGCGTAACGCCCACCACCACAGCAACGCCGACGCTCACATCAACCATACCGCCTTCGCTGACGCCACCTGCAACACCGCCGACAGCAACACCTACACCAGCCCTGGTGCTCACACCCATACCCACGTTCACCCCATAAACCTGATGTTGGTGCGCGAGCCCCAGTCGTATGCCCCTCGCGCTTGCCAAACCTTGCTCATTGTGGAACAATAGCGACGTTGCGTATGCTTCCCTTTCGCACTAACACCACAACTCTTCGAAGATGTACCCATAGTTGAACCCAGCCTGACCGTTTCTGTCGCACCTCTCGATTATCATACCTTCATGCTCGGCAAACATGGTTCGACAGAAACAGCCAATTGATACCTAACGTAAGGAGGCACCATGTTTCAGAAAGTTACTCTTATTGGCAATCTTGGGAACGATCCAGAATTGCGTTATACGCCACAAGGAACCCCAGTTTGCACATTCAGCGTTGCCACCAACCGTCGTTGGACGAACAGCGATGGCACCCCAGGTGAGGAGACAGTCTGGTGGCGTGTGAGTGCCTGGGGACGCCTCGGCGAAACCTGCCATCAGTATCTCAGCAAAGGGCGCATGGTCTTTGTCGAAGGCGAGATCGTGCCCGATCCGCAGACCGGTGGTCCTCGTCTCTGGACAGGGCAGGATGGCACGGTCCGCGCCAACTTCGAAGTACGTGCCCGCACGGTGAAGTTCCTTGGTGGACGTGGCGAAAATGGCGGCACACAAGCCCCGGCTGCTTCGGCCACATCCCAACGCCGCAGCACCACAGCCCCAACGACGCCTTCTCTCGAAGAAGATGACGACTTCGGTCCCGACGAAATTCCGTTCTAACCATCGAACGTTGTTTGCCCGAGCAACACCAACAGCCCCCACGAAGGGGGCTGTTTTTTTTGATGGGTGTTTTGCGTGGCATCAAGAGGCTTTCGGCTTCATGCGCAGGGCGCTATAATTGCCTCACATGAGTGAACCGATGGGAGCCGCTCGCATGCGCAAAGCCTTATACGTGCTCTTCTTTTTCGTTTTCGCGTTCTGCTTGTTGGTGATGAGCATCCTGGTTGTGGGGATTGGCTTGACATGGTTGGCGAACGGTCGAGACAGCCGTCAGCCAGCCCCTCCCACACCGCTTGTCGCTACGTCAACACATGAACCGGAAACATCGCTCACAATTGTCCCATCGACGCCCACAATCGCCGAACCACCTGCTGGGGATGGGCAGTTTGCGCCACCCATCGATTTGCTGACCCTGGTGGACGTGCCCGATTTGCCGATGCGCGATCTGCACGACCTGGGCATTCGGTATGGACGTATCTCGCCAGAAACCCCCCGTGTGGTTGCGACGACGCCGCCAGAGCGCCGTATCGGCGACCGCGACGTGTTCACCATTGCCGACATGCTTTCCAACACGCATCGTCAGGTTGAAGCCGAATTGCGTGCCATTGGAGAATATGCCTACTGGTGGGTACAGGTGGGCTATGATGTGGACGAGTCGGCACTGGCAGCCTCTGTTGAGCGGTTCGATAGACGCACGTACCCAACGAACCGTGCCTTGTTTGGTGAGGAATGGTCGCCCGGCGTGGATGGGGAAACACGCCTGCATATTTTTCTGGGCGAAGTGCCCGGCGTTGGCGGCTACTATTCCAGCGCCGATGAGTTCGTACGGCTCATCAATCCCAATTCCAACGAGAAAGAAATCTTCTACATCAATATCAACAATCGTCGTCCCGGGCAGCCCGGCTTCGACGAAGTGCTGGCACATGAGTACCAGCACATGATTCACTGGAACGAAGATCGCAACGAGGAAACATGGGTCAATGAAGGGTTGTCGGAACTGGCGGCTGTTCGCAATGGGTTTCCGGCAACCCGTGCCGAACGCCAGTTTTTGTTGGAACCTGATTGGCCCCTGACAAACTGGCCCGACCAGACTGCCAAAGCCTATGGATCGGCGTACCTGTTCATGCAATATGTGGCCGACCGTTTCGGCGATGAAGCCGTGCGTGCACTCGTTGCGCATCCATTCAATGGTGCCCATGGGGTGGAAGCCGTGTTGGGCATACCTTTTGAAGACCTTTTTGCGGATTGGGCGGTGGCGCTCTTGCTCGATGACCCGCAAGGTGGACCCTATGCGTTTCCTTCGCTCAATTTGAATGGTGTCTGGCAAACGCAAACGTTTCGGCGCTATCCCGCCACTTTTTCGGACACCGTTGCGCAATACGGCATCGATTACTTGCGCTTTTTGCCCGAAGCAGGCCGTACTGGCACATTGGTCATCACGTTCGATGGCGATGATACGGTTTCTTTGCTGCCCACCACTGCCCACAGCGGGGCGTTTGCTTTTTGGAGCCATCGTGGTGATGACGTGAACACGACGCTGACCCGCGCGTTCGATTTGCGCTCCGTGTCGAGTGCGACGCTGGAATTTTGGGCGTGGTACGACATCGAAAAAGACTTCGATTACGTGTATGTGTCGGTTTCTACCAATGGCGGTGCAACGTGGCAGGCATTGCCTACTGCGCATACTGTGTCGAGCAATCCCAACGGCAATGCGTTTGGACCGGGGTTTACGGGCACCAGTGGCGATGGCGAAACGCCCACCTGGGTGTTCAACCAGGTGGATTTGACCCCCTTTGTGGGCCAAGAGGTGCTGGTGCGTTTTGAAATGGTCAACGATGACGCCCTCAACGCCAATGGTTTCTGGTTGGATGATGTGCGCGTGCCCGAAATTGGGTACGCAACCGACTTCGAGCAGGATGAGGGCGGGTGGCAGGCCAATGGCTGGGTGCGTGTGCATAACCGTCTGGCACAGCGTTTTGTCGTGCGGGCAGTGCTGGTGCGAGAAGAGGGTGAGGAAGTGGTGCCGCTCCTGCTGGATGAAGCCAACCGTGGACGATTGGAGGTTCCCGGCATGGGGGCGGATGTGCAAGCGGTGGTGTTGGTCGTTGGCGGAACAACGCCGGTCACGACGCAGCGGGCAGGGTACACATTGGAAGCCACGTTCGAGGAGTGAACCACATGCACACGGTGCGGCTGGTGATCTTTGCCGGTGGAACGCTCGGGTTGTTGCTGGGGATTGCGCTGATGACGTTGGAAACCGCGCGTTTGCTCGCTTCTACCGAAGAGGAATTGCCCTTCAATCCGCTCTTGCACCCGTTGGAAAATCTCTTTCGCCTGACCTTGCTCCTGCTGTGTGTTGGATTGATGCTCATCAGTGGCCTACCCCGCGAACAGTTTGGCCTGCTTCCCTTCAACTTCATGCGTGATTTGGTTGTGGCAGCGCTGACGGGCGTGCTCATGGCGTGGGGTGTCAATCTCTTTTCGATGGGCCTCTTGCCACGTTTACGCCCTGGTCTCTACCTGCCAAAAACCGTGCAGCTGTTGCGCCCGCGCACACGCAGCGAAATTATGCCGGTCGTGTTGGCAGCGTTGCCAGCCGCCGCGCTGGAAGAGATGCTCTTTCGCGCCTTGTTGGTGGGGGGCTTTTCAGTTTGGTTTTCTGCTTGGGGGCTGGTGGTGGCGTCGTCGGTGGTGTTTGGTGTTTTACACCTGGCACAGGGGTGGTGGGGTGTCGTTTTGACAACGTTCATGGGGATGGTCATGGGGTGGTTCTTTCTCACCACGGGGAGCCTCTGGTTTGTAGTTGTGGCACACTGGGCGTTGAATGCCAACCAGTTCATCCTGGCGTATCTGCGTCCCGATTGGTTCGAGAGGTTTGCGTATGCCACGTCCGCATAAACGACGCCTGGACACCCGTATTCATGTTGCGCCCAACCTGCCCGTGCCGCCCGGGCGCGTCCGTGATGCCGTGATGCGTCATGTGTCGCGCTTGCCGGTTGCTCTGCGTGATGCCTGGGCAGCGCACCCCCGCGGCGAGATGGTCGTCGATGCCAGCGTTGTGAGCACGTATGTGGCTGAACCGACGTATTGGCGGCACCTGCACATGGCGGGAATGTTGCTCTGGCATGTAGACGATGTCATGCAGCGGCGCGAGGCCTTTTGGCAGGTGGTGGCCGCCTGGCTCGACCATTGGTTGGGCAGTGATGCCACAGGTGGCGTTTTGAGCGAAGGCGCGATGGCGCCCTTCGTGCCCCCGGATGTCGTTGCACGGTGGCGCGAAGTGGTAGCGCTGGGGTACGCCGAGGATCTGTTGGAGACGAACGTGCCACGGCTTCTGTTTCAGCGGGGATTTGCCCGATTCATGGTATCGCCACGCGAGTTGGAAGCCGCCGATCCTCAGATGGCCCGCTGGTTTCGTTCGGTGTTGCTCGATGAAGCGTTTTGGCGCACGCTTCGACGGAGGGGCGGTGGAGCGCAACTATGAACCCAAAACAGATGCAAGAAGGAGTGTGTTCTATGCGACGTTGGGTGGTGATGGTACTTGTCTTGCTGATGGCGAGTGGATGTGGGTGGTTCGATGGGTTTGCCCCGTCGGCCTCGTTTCAGACGAACAATGCCGAGCGTAAGGCGTGGGAGGCGCTGGGCATTACGTCGTATCGCGTGCTGGTCGAGGTGGAAAAGTACAATGAGCGTCGCCGTGTGGAAGTGGTGGTGCGCGACGGGCAGCTCGAACAAGCGGTATTGCGCTATTGGAGCGATGATGAGCGGGCGTGGGAAGCGCCACAGATGCTGAGCGAGGAGCGTGGCGAACCATACACGGTGCCCGGCCTGTTCGAGATGGTGGGAGGGGAGCTGGCGGGGCAGCAGCGAAGCGTTTCCGCCCGCTATAATGAAACCTACCGCTTCCCGGAGCTCATTCGCCTGGGGAACGTGCATGACCAGAACGGTACGGTCCTGCGCGATACCGAAGTGGTTGTGCGTGTGTTGGAATTCGAACCGCTGGAACCGTAGCGCTACGGTTGACGGGCGCACACACGCGCATGATTGACTTCGTGTGCCAGCTCGTGCGGGTGCGTTCGAAAACGTTGGCGTGTGCCAGGGTCTTCCGCCACACGCCAGACGAGCGTGGTCAGCGTTTCGTTGACGGGGGTGGGGATCTGTACCTTGTGTCCGGCTTGGACAACGGCTCCATTGAGGAAATCGATTTCCAGTTGTGTGCGCCCCGCTTCGATGTCCAGGTAGAGTGAGGGCATTTTGCCCCCGCGCCCGGATGCCACCAGCCGCGCGAGCACCGGGCGCAGGAGCATATCTGGGAGCCAGCGTACCAGCCGGGCGAACCAGCGCAGCGGATAGCCAGGCAAATCGACAACGGGAATTTGCTGCGCTTGCATGACGGTATAGGCTTCCAGCCATGCTGCCCGTTCGACGTCGAACAGTGTGGGGTCGGCGATGATGCGTTGTGGCGGCCACCCTGTAATGGCGGATGTGGCGTTGCCGATGATGTTCAGCAGCAGTTTGCTCCACACCATGGAGCGGTAGTCGGTCTGCAAAGAGATCGGGAACCGCGCACGCTGAAATGTGCGTGCCAGTGTATCGAGCAGGGAGTCTGTGCAGTGCTGGACGCATGCCAGCCCAATGCCCCCTTTGGATTTGGCGGCCACCACCCCCGGCCCAGGGACTTCGACTGGCACGGTGATGCTTGCCGAGACAATCGGCGCGTTTGGAAGGCGCTGCGCGGCGATTTCTTCACTCCCTACCCCATTTTGGAAGGTGAGCACAGGGGTTGTGGTGTAGCCAGCTGCTGCCAGGTCTTCGGCGGCATCATGCACCCCAAAGGCTTTCATCGTGAAGGCAATAGCGTCGAAATCGCCGAAGTGCTGGCGAGCATCGGCAATGGTGGTGACGGCGGGCACGTGTTTGGTGAACGTGCTCTCTGGCGCACGTAGTGTGAGCCCATGTTGTGCAAGGTGGGCTGCCACATGTGGGCGCACGACTAACACCACGGTTTCACCAGCTTGTGCGAGGCGTGCCCCAACGAGCGAACCAATAGCGCCCGCACCAACGATCAACCACCGCATGGCTTTACCCGTCTCCTTGTGGTGTGGGCTCGTCACCTGGCAACGGTTCTTGGGGAGTGTTCAGTACCAGGCGTTTTTTGCGCACAAATGTACTGAACATGGCGCGTACTTCATCGGGGGTCATGGGGACTTCGCCAGCTGCCCAACGGCGTACCGCTTCACCGATAACGTAGGTGCCGGCATACGCAATGATGGCTTTGGCAGGAATACCCGCCACAGGAAGAAGCCCCACCAGATAGCGTGCCAGTTGACGGAAGAAGAACCCACCTCCCAAAACCCCCAAAATCTCGCCAATGAGGTCGCGGGGAGCCCCTTCTTTGCCGTATACAAGCGCAATTTTGTACGCCATCATCATCTGGTTTTTGGTGAGCACCACCATATCGGCTACGTTGAGCGGTACGTTCAAACCTGGCACGCTTTCGGCTAAGCCGGTGGTAAGGACATAGGTGGCGTTGGTGGTGGCTGTCTCTTCGATGAGGCGTTGCACCACGAATGGGCGCAACCCTTCCAGCTGGCGGCCAAACGCCAGTTGGAGGTCGTCGCGGGCGTCCAGAATGGTGGGGGCAAGCACGTCAGCAAACCCCTCGCGGTCATCGGCGCGGCGCAACTTGACACGGGCAAATTCGCCACGCCGTGGAATACCTTTCATCGCGGTGGGAGCGGGGGTTTCTACCACGATGATGGGGGTTTTGTGGCGGTGGAGTTTCTCCATGGCCGCTTTTTCGGCTTGTGTGGGTTTCTGGTGTGTTGTGATGAGAATGCCGAGATCGTAGGCGATGTTGGCAGCGATGTTGGTATCGGCCAGGTCGATCCAGGGATGAATGTCAGGGCCGCTCAGCAGGCGGCCCACTTCGATGGTCGCCTGTGTTGCTTCGCCAAAAATAACGAGCGTAAAACGGCGTTCAACCTCTTTGCGAATGGCATCCAGGTCTATTTCACGTAGCAGTTTGACAATGCTGACGAACGACAATTTGCTCATGAAGTCCTCCAAATGGTGAGCCGACGACAGCGTGATGGCTCAGGCTTCTTTGAACGCCCGTACCGTTTCACGCCAGAACGTTTCGTCTGCACCAGGGATGAATTGGGCGTAGTAGGTCACACGGTCGAGCAGGCCCTCGTAGCGCTGGCGAATGGCTTGGGCGAGCGTGTCGTAGGGTGCGATGACGGCAAACGTTTCGAGCATTTCATCGGTGATCAGGGAGGGCATTTCGTGCCATTTTTGTCGTACCGCCAGACGGCTCAATGCTTCAGCGGTCTCCTTCCAGCCATGAAGCTCCATGACCGAATGGTAACTTGGTGTGGACGCATAGAATGCAATTTGTTGCCGCACACCGAATTTGGCTTCTTCGATGGCTTTTTCATCCGGACCGGTGACGACGAAGATGGTGGAACTGAGTTGGACGTCGGCGCGACTGCGTCCGGCTTCGGCGGCACCTTCTTCAATCCAAGGGATGATGCGCTCTTTCAGATAGCGCACGGTGTGGAAGGGGTGCACGTGGAAGCCATCAGCGACTTCACCTGCCAGACGGCACAGGCCACGATTGACGCCAGCGATGTAAATGGGAATGTTGGGATGATCGATCGGGCCAGGATTGAAAAAGGGCGTCATGAGAGTGAATTTGTAGAATTCGCCACGGAAGTTGAGTTTTTCACCCGTTTGCCACGCATGCCAGATGGCGCGGAGCGCCTGGACGTATTCACGCAAACGTGCGACAGGCTTGCCCCAGGGCATGGAAAAGCGCCGTTCGATATGGGCTTTCACCTGTGTTCCGAGCCCCAGGATGAAGCGTCCGTTGCTGTATTGCGCCAGATCCCATGCCTGATAGGCAACGTCCATCGGGCTGCGGGCAAATGCGACAACGATGGCCGTTCCTAATTCGATACGGCTGGTGTGCTCAGCAGCCAACACCAGCGGGAACATGGGGTTGTGGCTGGTTTCGCTGGTCCATAGCCCGTCGAAGCCGATGTCTTCGGCTTTGCGTGCCAGCGCTGGGGCCTCTTCGAGATTGGTGACGAACAAGGCGGTATCGATTTTCATGGCGACGCTCCTGCAAATGTTGGTTGTATTGATGGAATGGGGGAAACACGAGCGAATGCCCGTGCGGATAGCCTATGGATGTTCGGTCGATTGTTGCCACGCTTCGATGTCTTTTCGAGCCGTGGGGACACTCTTGGCAGGGCTGATTTTGTAGTGCGCTGCACGGATGATGCCATGTTCGTCAATCAGAAATTGGCTGCGGATGATGCCCATGTAGGTGCGCCCGTACATGGATTTTTCCCCCCAGACGCCATAGGCCTCTGCTACAGCGTGATCGGGGTCCGAGAGCAGGGTGAAATTGAGCCCCTCTTTGGCTTTGAATTGTTGCAGACGTTCCACGGGGTCGGGGCTGATACCAAGAACAGCCACGCCTAGGCGCTCGAAATCGGGCATGGCGTCGCGGAAGGCGCACGCCTGGCGGGTGCAGCCACTGGTCATGGCTTTGGGGTAGAAGTAGAGCAGCAGAGGGCGTCCACGAAAATCGCTCAGCCGCACGGGACGCCCCTGGTCGTCGAGCAATTCGAAATCGGGTGCAGGCTGACCGATGTGCAGGTGTGGCATGGTGTTCATCCTTTCGTGCTTATTTGCTCGAATCCTTCGATTGTTCCCAACAAGACTTCGTTCATGAAGCGGTCGATGTGGTGGTGCAATTGACGCACGGCCTGACCATCGTTGGGTTGAGGGAACGAGGGGAGTTTGATCGCCATTTCGGTCACTTGGTGGCGGAAGTAGAGAAATGCTTCTACGGTTTCGAGCAGGGAGAAACCGGCGGCGGCGATCAAGCGGCCATATTCGCGCCCGACATCGCGGCTTTGAGCGAGCAGGCGCGTTTCGTCACCAGAATGGAGGATGTATTGCATCAGCAGGCCAAGCAGGCGTTGCCCGAGTTCACGCGCATGGGAGCGGGCTTCGTTCCCCAGGGCTTGCCCCCATTCGGGGTGGTGCGTGTGAACACGCCCGGCAATGGACGACATGGATGTGGCTTCGTGTTCGGAAATGCCTTGTTGCAACAACGCTTCGATGTCGCGGCGGTGGAAACGGCGATGCCCACCACGTGTGCGTATGGTGGTGATTTTGCCTTCGTCGCTCCAGCGCCGCAGTGTCGAAGGATGGACGCCGAGCAACTCACTTGCTTCTTTGAGTGTCAACCAATCGGCCACAAACTGCCTCCATTTGTATCACCGCTTCGCTTTGGGTTGTGGCGATTGTAGCATGAGGGCGCACTTGTGGCTAGGAGAAAGACGAGGCGTGCTTCGGATGGTGAAGGAAACAATGCGCTCCGCAAAGCGCTTTGCTACGGCCTTTCTGCGCTCAGCACTCCAAGGGTCGGAATTGTCGAACGTTTGGCGTTGCATTCTCCCCCCGCTATACTTGCATCGCTTTGCCAACCAACCAACACGAGGGGCTTATGCTCAAACGCCGCCTTCTTCTGGCGTTTATGGGAATGCTCTGGCTTCTTCTGGCAACACCTGCTTGGGCGCAATCCCCCATCGAGGTCGAGGTACAACCTTTTTTCGAGGCCCGCGCAAAGCAAGGGGATTTCTACCCTGTTCGCGTCTTGTTGCGGAATGATGGCGCCCCACGCGAAGTGGTCGTGGCGGTGCGCTTTTCGAGGGACCCTGTTGAAGTAGAACGCCTGGTCGATTTGCCAACAGGGGCACAAAAGGCTGTAACGCTCGCGTTGCCTGCCACAGGCTTTGGCGTGAACACGCTGCGGGTGGTTGTCAGAGACTCGACCACGCATGATGTCTTCGCTTTGCAGGATGTAGACATCAGGTTCTACACAAGCGAGAATCGCTTTGTTGGGCGTCTGCGTGGAGCGGGGAAAGGGCTTGATTTTCTTTCCACGGCCGAAATGGAACTGGCCGATGTATCGCTTGATGCCTTGCCCGAGCACCCCGCTTTGTGGCACATGCTCGATATGCTCATTATCAGCGGTGTTGATACGTCGTCGTTTTCGCCCGCCGTTCAGCGCAGTCTGATGGCATGGGTGAGCCGTGGCGGGACACTTGTCTTGGGTGGCGGGGCAGACGCAGCGGCAGTACTCAGCGGATTGCCAGAGGCAGTGCAGCCAGTGCGTCTTGATGGTGTCACCACGGTGACTGCTGATGACCTCGCCCTGCTCGCCGAAACCACAGGCGAGCCGCTCCGTGTAGAAGGCGCATTTGCGTTTGCGAATGCCACACCCACAAAAGGGTTCGTCCAACTGGCACTTGACGATGGTCGCCCTTTGCTGGTGCAACAGCAGCTTGGGTTTGGTACCATCTACTGGCTGGCCTTGGACCCCAATCAGTCGCCATTCGACGCATGGGGAGGGCGTGAAGCGTTTTGGAACGTGCTTTTACCGCCCGACCTGGTTACGTTCGCACAACCCGTTTTCGAACCGAATAGCTGGGCGATCCGGTCAGGTGCTTCTCAACTCTTGGACCGATCTTTGCCATCTCTCTGGCTGCTTGGCGTGGTGCTGTTGCTCTACATTCTTTTTGTCGGTCCCATCAACTACCTTGTGCTCCGTGCCAAGCGCCGCTTGGAGTGGGCATGGGTGACCATTCCACTTTTTACGCTTCTGTTTTCTGTTCTGACCTACATGTGGGGAACGCGTTTACGTGGTACGGATTTGTGGGTGATCGAAGCCTCGATAGGTGTTGTTCTCCCCAATGACACCATGGAAAGTGAAGGTGGTGCGCTTTTCTTTTCGCCATACGATGAAACCTTCACACTCGAAGCGCCAGGCGATACGTTTGTGAATGCGTTTGCTGAGAGGGGGGATGTCAATTTTGGAGGCCCCAACGTTTTGCAGGCCAAAACGTTTCGTTCGAGCGACCGTGCGCAAGTCGGGCCGGTTTCGATGCGCCCCGGTACACAGGTTGTGTTTTATGTGGCGCCACCGGTTCAGCCTGCACCTGTCCATATCGAAAGCACCCTGAATGGCGAAGGTGTCACCATACGCATTACCAACACAGGTGACTATCCACTCAAAAATCTGGTTCTGTTTCACGAACAAACCCGAACACGCCATCCCGAACTCGCGCCCGGTGAAACATGGACGGTGCAATGGGGGGTGGAGCACTTTTCCCCCCGTCTCACGCCATTCTTCACCTGGCCCGTCGAGTATTTTGTAGAGTCAAATGAGATGGATGAAACCTATCGCATTGCACGCGAACAATTTCTTTCGGGCATGTTCAACGCTCGTTTCATGAGTAACATGCCGCCCCCGCTTGCCGAAAATTCCGCAGACCCCGTTCAGTCTGTTTTGCAAGCACCCTTGGGGGGCGATGTCTTCTTTGGTGCCTGGTTGGATGCACCGATGTACAACTTTGGTCTCTCTGATACGGTGTTGAAAACCCGGGCCATGCATTTACTGGTTGCTCGCTTTTCCATCTCGTCCCCTGAGGCACCTATCATCCTTCCCGGTGATATTCCCGTGTGGCCAGAAGCACCGTTTGACTCACTCATGCGTTGCAATGGATGGTGGGGCGTGGGAGCCTCGGCCGAACAGGCCACGTTCTCGGCGTGGTTGCCCCAACCACAACCGACCGATCGCTTGCTGGTTGGCAAAGTCGCCCTTGATTCGTCCCAACGCGCGTTCGATGTCTGGAATGTGCGCACACAGACATGGGAGACCTTTACGTACGACGGCAGACCTGTCGATCTGCCCGTAGCCGATTACGCCGAGGCGTCTGGTCGTGTGCGTATCCGTTTGTACGGAAATTCAGGGTGCACCTATCCCGCCATCGGGCTTCGACGAACTGGTGGAGCAGGCTCATGACGGCACAACCACTTGCCATCGAAACGCGCAACCTCACCAAGCAATATGGTTCGCTGACTGCCGTTGACTCGCTCTCGCTGGCCATTCCGCGGGGCGTTGTGTGTGGGTTCATTGGCCCGAACGGGGCTGGGAAAACGACTACCCTGCGTATGCTCGCCGGCTTGCTCAAACCCACCGCGGGCGACATTTTCATCGAAGGCGTGGATATTCTTGCCGAACCAGATCGCTTGCCCTGGCTGATCGGGTATATGCCCGACTTCTTCGGTGTGTACGACGATATGAAGGTTTGGGAGTACCTGGATTTCTTCGCCCGTGCGTTCCAGGTGCCTGCCAGTCGGCGCTCCGCTCTCATTCACGACTTGCTCGAATTGGTCGATCTCGCACATAAGCGCGATGCATTCGTCCAGTCGCTCAGTCGCGGTATGCGTCAGCGGCTGTGCCTTGCGCATACGCTCGTACAGAACCCCAGCGTCCTTTTACTGGACGAGCCAGCCAGCGGGCTGGACCCCCGTGCACGTGTCGAGATGCGTGAATTGCTGCGCGAATTGGGGCGCATGAACAAAACGGTTTTCATCTCCAGCCACATTCTCACCGAACTCGCCGAACTGTGCGACATGGTTGTCATCATCGAAAAAGGAAAACTCGTCACTGCTGGCAACGTGCGTGAAATCAGCGCCATGACACAAGGCTACCGCCTTTTGCAGATACATCTGCTCGCTCCTGAACAGGATACCCCCAAGGCGCTGGAAGTGGTACAGACCATGCCCGGCGTGCACGATATTTTTACCACCGATGAGGGCTTGGAAGTGGCGTTTGCGGGCGATACTGCTCAGCAGGCGGCGTTGCTGGAATGCCTCATCCAGCAGGGTATTCCTGTGGTTTCATTCAGTGAAGCCACGACCGACCTGGAAGAACTCTTCTTGCAATTGACCAAAGGCGAGGTGCAGTGATGAAACCGATCCCCATGCCCCGCCCAACAACGCTCGAAATCAACCCGGTGTTGCTCAAAGAAATTCGTGGCCGAATGCGCGGCGCACGGGCATTTTTGTTGCTTACCGGGAATTTGCTGGCGCTTTCTTTCTTTACCGGTTTGTTCTATTTGGCACAATCGCCCATGGGAGGGCCCTTTGGCCCAACACCGGCTGAAGTGGGATGGAACTTGTTTGTGAGCATTGCGCTCATGCAATTCTTGATTGTGTTTTTTGGCGTTCCGACCATTGCGGCCAATGCAATAAGTGCCGAATATGAGAACCAGACCTACGAAATGCTCCTGACAACGCCCCTTTCGGCACGGAGTATTGTGTTGGGAAAATTGCTGGCTATTCTGGCCTACGTGACCATGCTGATTCTGTCTGCGCTTCCCCTCTACAGCCTCATCTATGTACTTGGTGGGTTCCGCTGGATTGATGTGGTGCGTGTCAGCGCAGGGTTGTTGGCCATTGCGGCAGTGTATAGCATAATGACCTTGTTCAATTCCGCCTGGCTTCGCCGAACCGTGCGTGCCTCGGGGATGTCGTTTTTCATGAGTATTGCATGGACGTTTCTCCCCTATGTGTTTGCGATCTTGGATGGTATTCTCGCGCAAGGGAACCCCATTTGGGGCTGGTTTGTGATGTCACCGCTGGCGTTCTATCTCTCGATTCTGGCAGTGAACGACAATAGTGCCTTGCATAGTATAGCAGGTCAATCTCCACGAGGAACGCCCACATGGCAACTCAGTATCTTCTTGTTGATTGGCCTGTTTTTCGTTTTTTCCATTCTAACCATGCGCATGGTACTCCCAGAAGCTCGCCGCCCGCCGCGTTCCCGTACATTTGTTGCCATCATTCTGGTGTTGATCGCGCTGCTTGTGATTGGAGCATTGGTGCATCCGCCGTCGGTCTGGCGCGCTGTTTTCGAGCGCCCGCTGCTTTAGAACGAACGCACACCGCAGCGCGAAGTCCGGATGGATTTCGTGTGCTTTCTGGACGTTCATACGAAAGCAGGTAGCATGTTCGTAGACCCGCAAAATGGTTGAAAAAGTCAAGATATGGATGCCAGACCAATTGGTGAAAGCGAAGAGCGTCTTTTTAGGGCATTGCAGCACCTGCGGCGCTATGTGCGCCAACGCCGCATGATTGAGCATGGCGTGCGGTGGGTGTGGGCGCCCACGTCGGTGGCGCTGGCTGTGCAACTGTATGCCCGGTTTGTGCCGCTCGAACGGGCGGATGTGCTCTCCATCGCTGTGCCATGCCTGTTGAGTCTGCTCTGGCTGGTGTGGGAACTTTTACGCCCCCTTTCGCTGGCGCAGGTAGCCTTGCAAATGGATATCGAAGCCCACTTGAAAGAACGCCTGACCACCGCCCTGGATCTCATCGCCCAGCCACCACAAAACCGCCCGCCACTGGCAGCACGCCAGATTGCCGATGCCGCCGACCATGCCGAACGCCTGGCCCGTACTGCTCGCCATCTTTTGCCACCGCGGCTGACGGCATATCCCCCCGTAGTGGCTACCGTCTTGTTGCTCGCTACCGCCCTGCTCTGGTGGCTTCCCAACCCGCAGGATGCCATCCTGGCTGAGCGCCGCGCGGTGCGCGCTGCTGCGCGTGCCGAAGCCGAACGCCTGGATGCCGTCCGCGAGGCGCTGACGCCGCAAGACCGCCTGCCTCCCCCTGAACTCGAAGCCGTCTTACAAGAACTAGACCGCCTGGCAGCTGAACTGCGAGCCAACCCCGGCGATCTCGAAGAAGCCCTGGCTGACATCGAGGCGGCCCGCGCGGCTCTGGAAGCACAAGTCCCATCGGATTTTGCCACCCGCCAGAATACCCTGCAAACACTTAGCCGCCAGATGGAAAGCGCCAGTCGTCCCAATGAGCCAGCAACAGGCGATTTGCAGGCAGCGGCGCAGGCTTTACGCGACCTCGCCGCACGGTTCGACACGCTTTCGCCACCCGAACGTGCCGAGTTGGCGAACATGCTACGTGAACAGGCCGCCGCCGTCGCACCATTTGACCCTGACTTGGCCGCTGATCTCAATGCCACTGCCAACGCGCTCATCCAAAACGACCTTGCCGCCGCCCAAGAATCTGCGCAGGCTGCCGCTCAACGCCTCGAAGCCGCCGACAGTGCCTTACACGCTGCGGACGCCGCCCAGCGTGCTGCCGAGGAATTGGACACCACGCGCCGCGCTGTTGCCAGTGCTGCCCAGCGGGCACAGGCGCAAGCCCAAGCGAATGGGGCGACACAAGGCGCTGGTGGGCAGAACAGCACCACTGGGCAGAATGGGCAAGGATCTGCGGGTGGGCAAAATAGTTCACAAGGACAAGGACAGGCACGGGGCGCTGGTGGACAGGGCGCGCCAACGGGGAGCGGGGGGGGAAGCCTCTCTGGGCAACTGCCGGGCGGTACACGGCAGGGGCAATTCACCGGAAGCGACCCGAACCGCACTGGCCCTGGAGCCCTGGAAGGCGCCTACCAGCCAGGCGTGTTTGCGCCGGTGCTCCCGACCAACACCAACAAGGACACGATCGAAGGCTCGCTCGGTGACGAAGGTACGAACGCCGAGCGCTTGTCGCTGCCTGACACAGGCGTGCAGGCGCCTGCCCTTGTCCCACTTGAATCGGCGTTGCCGGCCTATGCCGAAAATGCCACTCGCGCACTCGAACAGGAACAATACCCACCACATCTGCGCACCTTCATTCAACAGTATTTCACCGCTTTGGGCGGCCAGCCTTGAAAAATCAACCAATCTGCACAGGAGGACGCGATGTCCATGACGCCCGAAACATTCCGCGCAACCGCCACCGCCATCGAACGCGAGATTGGGCGCGTGATTGTGGGGCAGCAGGCGTTGATTCGTGGCGTGCTCATCACGCTGTTAGCAGGCGGCAATGCTTTGCTGGAAGGTGTCCCAGGATTGGGGAAAACCATGCTCATCCGCACGTTGGCCGATGTCTTGGATGTGCAGTTTGGCCGTATCCAATTCACGCCCGATTTGATGCCTGCCGACGTTACTGGCACCAACATTATTGCCGAGGATGAACATGGACGGCGCTTCTTCCGGTTCGAACCAGGCCCAATTTTTGCCAACCTGGTACTGGCAGACGAAATCAACCGTGCCACCCCCAAAACCCAATCGGCTTTGCTGGAAGCCATGCAGGAACGCACGGTGACTGTGGCGCGGCAAATACATACGTTGCCGCAACCTTTCTTCGTGTTGGCTACGCAAAATCCGTTGGAAATGGAAGGGACGTACCCTTTGCCCGAAGCGCAATTAGACCGCTTTTTCTTCAAAATCGATGTGCCTTTCCCCAGCGTCGAGGACCTGGTGGAAATCGCACGGCGCACGACAGGGGCAGCAACACCCCGTGCGCAGGCAGTGGCGGATGGTGCAACCGTGTTGGCCATGCAGGCATTGGCACGCGAAGTCCCCATTGCGGATGCTGTGCTGACCTACGTGGCACGATTGGTGCGGGCGACGCACCCCACTGACGAGGCCGCACCCGACATGGTGCGTCGCTATGTTCGCTATGGTGCTTCGCCGCGTGGCATGCAAGCCATCATCCTGGCGGCCAAGATCACCGCCTTGCTCGATGGGCGGTTCAATGTGGCGTTCGACGATGTACGTGCCGTGGCGACGCCAGCGTTGCGTCATCGTATCGGCTTGAACTTCGAAGCACTGGCCGAAGGGGTTAGCAGTGACGATATTGTGGCTGTTTTGCTCGACCATCTGCAGCCTCAGGCAGAGGTGTGAACAGAGACACTATATCTTGTGGTGGTCTCTCGGGAATGGCACAAGCGTTGTGGAAAAGTATGTGGAAAAATGTGGAAAACTACCCGCAAGAATGTGGATAATGTGGAAGAAGTGTGGAAAACTCGCCCAACCCATGGGGAGAACGACGAATGAGACCGCAACAAGAGACACCACCCCTGCTTGATGCAACCTTTTTACGCCGTCTGGAACATCTGACGCTTGCTACTCGGCGTGCGCGGCGCGGCTTGTTGCAAGGTGAACGTCGCAGCCCCAAACGTGGTGTCTCGGTGGAGTTTGCCGACTATCGCCCCTATGTCCCTGGTGATGACCTACGCCAGCTCGATTGGAACGTCTATGCACGCCTGGAACGTTTCTTCATCAAACTGTTTGTCGAAGAAGAGGACCAAACCGTCCACATTCTGCTCGATGCCAGCCGCTCGATGGCATGGGGAAGCCCCCCAAAATTGCGTTTGGCTGCTCAGATTGCCGCAGCAATTGGCTACATTGCGCTGAACAACCTAGACCGGGTGACGCTGACACGCTTTGGCGCAGAACGTGTCACGCTTCCGCCACGTCGCGGGCGTCAGGCTGTGCTTGCTCTGCTCGACTTTTTGCAGCAAACGCGAGCAGAAGGTACGACCAATGTGGGCGAACACTTGCGGGCATACGCGGCAACGGCGCGCCATCCTGGCCCGCTGATATTGATAACCGACTTGCTTGACCCCACTTGGCAGAGCGGTTTGCGTGCCGTGCTGGCGCGGCAATTCGATATTACGCTGTTGCACATCCTGGCACCCGATGAACGCAGTCCCGACTTCTTTGGCGACTGGCGCTTGCGCGATGTCGAAACTGGCGAAACGGTGGAAGTCACGCTGGATGGTACTTTGCTGCAGGCGTATCACCACCATTTCGATGACTGGTTGGGGGAAGTGCGCAACTGGTGTCAGGCACGCTCTGTGATGCATCTGCTTGTGCCCTCTGAAACAGCGCTCGATGCAGTGGTGTTCGGCCTTTTACAGCGGTACGGTGTCGTGCGGTGAGTGATGTCTCATCAGACGTGAATAGGTATGCGCTGGCTTGTGTTCGACAGGGCAAAGATGGGCTGCATGTGGCATCTGACGTATCGCAAAATTGATTCTCTTCTACGTTTAGGAGTATACTCGTAGGCGAGCCAGAAGCATAGCCCCCTTCCTCTCGTCCCTTCGTCTTCACGGTGCGCTTCGAAGACTTGCTTCCGCCCTCGCACTTCCCACAGAGGGGGAGTCCAGAGGAGGTATGCACAGATGAAGCGTATTTTCGTTTTTTTCATTGGTGGCGGGCTCTTTTTGTTTGTGTGGGGGTGGTTGGCGTCTGCACAACAACCGGCCACGTATGCCCAAATAACACTCCCATCGCCTACGCCGACCACTCTC
Organism: Ardenticatena sp.; assembly: GCA_015487975.1. Taxonomy (GTDB): domain Bacteria; phylum Chloroflexota; class Anaerolineae; order Ardenticatenales; family Ardenticatenaceae; genus Ardenticatena. The sequence continues at coordinate 12,304 of WFOS01000001.1, read as the reverse complement.
ATCATCATCTTGCCAACGCCAACACCAACCTTTCCGAGCAGTGTCTCTACACCAACCTCAACGCCTACGCAAATACCCATTGTGCAGCCTTCGAACACCCCACAACCAACGAGTACCACAACCCTGACGCCGCCTCCGCCAACCGCGACACCGACACCTTTGCCCACTGCAACACCTTCTGCCACGCCAACACTCCTTCCTCCAACTCCAACCTGGACGTTGACCCCCATCCCCTTGACACCGACACCGAGCGCCACTGCCGAAATAACGCTTCCTTCGCCAACGCCAACATTGCCGGGTGAAATCGTGGTGCCCTCCCCAACGTTCACACCTTTCGTGTTCAGCTATCCCACGCCATCCCCTACACGCACACCACGCCCATTTGGTGCTGGCGAGTTGCCTGAACGGAATCTTTCCATCGAGGCGCTCGAAATCACGCAGGGGATTCAGGATTTGCGCAACAGCATGCCTCTGGTAGCAGAACGACGCACATATGTGCGCGTGTACGTGCGTTCCGATCCCGCAAGCATGACCGATGTTTCCGCCCAGTTGGGCGTTTGGCGTGGAAGTATTCAGAACGGTGTGTATCTTGGCACACTTTCGCCAATCAATGGCCCGATTATTGCTCAACCTGATGGCGGTAACCGCCTCAACCTCGATGATAGCCTCTACTTCTTGTTGCCATCTGCATGGACAACCGAAGGAACGCTCACCTTGAAAGCATTTGCGTATGCCATCGATCCCGATATCCCTGCGACAACAGAGCCCATTGTCAGCGACAACTTCTATCAGGTCTCAGTGACGTTTCACAAGGCCAACACGCCCGAAATATGGTTTTGGCCGCTTCGAATTCATCATGAGTATGAAAAGTACAATGGCTGGTATGCGTTTCGATACAACGATTGGCCACAGGTATTCACAAAAATTATAAATGATATCTTTCGCTATCATCCCATCGCTCTGGCTCAAGTCTACGCGATGGATACGGTCCTCGAACCGCTTATGGTAGGAGCATGGAATCTCGCTGATGAAGATAAAGTAGGATATCCATTAAATCGACTGTTCATCAAGCGCCTATTCGATGGTCGTCTTCCGAATGAATGGTATGTTGGTATGGTGCATTTCTTCGTGCGAAGTTTCGAAAAACAGGCTGTTTATGATGGTCTTGCCCGGAATGTCGCTGATTCGGCATGGGTCATTATGGACCCATTGGAAGGATCGACGACACGCTGGTATATCGCGGGCGGGGCGACTTTGGCGCATGAATTGGGGCACCTGACAGGCCTAAAACATGTTGCGTGTGCTGATTACGACGAAGATGGACAACCTGATGAAGCCAAGGGGGGGGAGATCGATACGAGCCATCCGACAGGCATGCCGAATTGTAGCCTTGCGCCTGTGGATCCCGAGGGATTTTATGGTTTCGATGTCTATTGGGATGCCTTTGGGCTTGAAGCCCCAACAGTGATAAGCAACGATCCCGACGCTGAAAGACCACATTTGGGATTCCCCATGATGGGGTATCGCTCACCGCCCTACATTGATCCGTATCACTACTGCTATCTGCTCAATTTCTATGGTATCGACTGCGACATGGAAGCGATTTTCGAGATCCCTGGTGATGCACCTGGCCCTGGTGGGCATGGTCCAAAGGCTGATTGCAAGGTCTGTGCGGGTGATACCATCGGGTGCAACAAAGGTGGCCCTGGTCTCACCCCTTTGCAATTTCAACTGGAACTCTGTGTTACTCAGGAGACGTTGCCAGAGCCCATTGTCTTTCCTTCTGACCCCAGTGCGTTTGTGGTTATTGCAGGTAAGGCCAACACAACGTCAGGTGATGTGGTGCTCAGCGATATATACATGCTCTCGCCTACGCTCTTACCGACGGGACGGGTGGCATGGGAGAATTTGAAAGCAAGCCTGCTTTCGGCCAGCAGACCTTCGCCCTTCTGGATTGATATGCTCGATGATGAAGGGCGTGTGTTGACATCTGTACCAATGGTGGCATTCGATACCCGCCACGGCGCCACTGAGGGCTTTTCTTTCTCCTATGTGTTGCCTGCTACCACCACAACCACCACCATCGTGGTGCGCACTGCTCAGGGGACGGAAATCACTCGTACCCGCGCCAGTGAACATGCACCGTCGGTGCGTATTGCAGACATCAGCGCCGATACACCCGAGGCAGGTGCATTTACGATCACATGGGAAGCAACGGACGACGATGGCGACGCGCTCGATTTTCTGGTGCAGGTGAGTGGCACAGGTGGTGAAACATGGGAAACGGTGGCAATTGGGCTGACGCAAACAGCGTACACCCTCTCGACGACACAAGATATCCCTGGCAGTACAACCCCGCTCGTGCGGGTCATTGCCAGCGATGGTTTCCACACGGCTGCGGATACGCAGGTGCTCCCTGCCCCCATTCCCAACAAACCACCGACGCCTTTCATCCTCAGCCCTGCCGATGGGGCAATTTTCCCCACACACGGACTTGTCGTCCTTACTGGCATGGCCTCTGATTTGGAAGATGGCGTTGTGCCATCCGATGCGCTCACCTGGGTGTCGGATATCGACGGTGAACTTGGGACAGGGGCTGAACTCATCACCACCAGCCTCAGCCCCGGGCAACATCGCATCACATTGCGGGCAACCGATAGCACAGGTCAGGTCGCTGAAACCACCATCCATCTGGCGATAGACCCCAACGTCGTACGTCCTCTGCCAGCGCCTGAACGTGTAGCGGCTGCTGAACGCATCTTGCGTGAGGGGGTTACACTGCAACCCGTCCAAACACCCGCGGCAGCTCGCAGAGACGCGCAATCTGCTGCTGCTACCTCTTCTCGCCAGCCAATTCTGTGGATGGGATTGGGGATTGTCTTGACGCTTGCGATTGTGGGCGGTTTGCTTCTGTGGCGACGACGCGCCCGCTCAGAACATTCGTGAGAAAGAAGCCGCATGTAGGCGGTTCTGGTAGCGTGCATACCAAAACGCCCACCTCCAAAAGGGGGTGGGCGTTGCTGTGCCGAACCGCGTTGGTGTTAGCATCCAAAACAAAGTTTGCCTGCCCAGAAGAGCAGGAAACACCCGTACACCACCACGTTCAAAAAGACCAGCACGCTGATGATGAACATCCAATGTTTGGGCGTGAACAGACTAAAATCCATCGCCATCCCTCACTGATTGCGCATTGCTTCGTCTGTCAACCTTACGATGGCTCTGCCCTGCCGTCAAGTTCATGGCGAAAACGAACGTACACGCACATCTGCCGCGTACACAGCGCGCACCGCATCGCCCACCTGTACCAGCAACGCCCCATCTTCGGCCACATCCAGCGCGATACCGTTCCACGTCCCATCCTCTGCCATCACGCGAATGGGGCGACCCAAAATCGCCGTGCGTGATCGCCACGCATCGAGCGACCAGCTGCCTGTTTGCAGCGCCTGATACGCCGTTTCCAGGCGGGGCAGAATGGCGAGCAACAAGGCTTCGCGATCCCAGGTGTGTCCTGTTTCCAGCCGCAGGCTTGTTGCGGGAGTATCGAGCCCGGCAAAATCATCGGCGCTCATGTTGACGTTGATGCCCATTCCTATTACCGCTGCCTGCTGGCCTCGTTGGAGCACTGTTTCGACAAGGATACCGGCCAGTTTGCGATCACCAACAAGAACGTCGTTTGGCCATTTGAGCGTGGCTGGCACGCCACACATAGCCTCGAATGTTTCGGCAAGCACCACCCCCGTCATCAGCGGCAATAGCCCAGCCGCCCGTTGTGGGCGCACCAACAGGCTCATCAGCAATCCTGTTCCTGGCGGTGCAAACCAGCGCCGACCACGCCGACCCCGCCCAGCAGTTTGTTCATCCGCAACCAAAAGAGTGCCCTCTTCTGCACCACGTATCGCCCATTCCAGCAACTCGCGATTGGTAGAATCAATGGTGTCGCACCAGTAGAGTGGGCGGCCAAAAGATGTGGTTGTCAGGCGTGTTTCCAAATCGTTTCGTCGCATCATAGTCGTCGAAGAGGTGCGTTCACGTTTTCACAATCTGCTTTTGTTTCCGCCTGTTTGCAGTATACTGCATCGCACCATGAAAGCAATCCCTTGTTGGTTGAGCCGATGAAAATATTCGACGATTCGACCAATCGCGCTGTCCTGGTACTGGGTGATTTGATTCTGGATGAATATCTTTCGGGGCGGGCAGTGCGTCTTTCGCGCGAAGCCCCTGTGCCCGTGCTCGAACGCACCCGACGCACGCTTGTGGCGGGGGGTGCCGCCAACCCTGCTGTCAATCTGGCACGGCTTGGTGCAACAGTCTGGGCGGCTGGTGTCGTTGGAAATGACCAGCCAGGGCGCGATCTGCGTGACCTGCTTCGCAATGCTGGTGTGCAGACCGAGGGGGTGGTCGAGGACCCTTCACGCCCCACCACCACCAAAACACGCATCGTGGCCGAAGGAAGTTTCGTGCATGGACAACATCTGGCGCGTATCGATCATCTCGACCGACGCCCGCTCGATGCGCCCGTTGAAACCGCACTGGTGGCACGCATCCAACACATTGCTGCCCAGGTCCATGCCATTGCCGTTAGCAATTACCGCAATGGCGTGATAACCGACGGGCTGATTGCCGCGTGTCGTATGGTACGCAACCAGCATGACGTGTTGCTCTGCGTGGATTCGCAAGGCGGCTTGAACCGCTTTCGCGGTTTCGACGTGGTGAAGTGCAACCGCGCCGAAGCCGAGAGTGAATTGGGCGCGCCCTTGCCCAACCAGCCCGATGCCCGTTTGCAGGTGGCTCGTCTGTTGCGCGAACAATGTGAAGCCGATTGGTTCGTGATCACCCTGGGGGATGAGGGCATGATCTGGGCGACGCCGTCTGCTGCGGGACATGTGCCGCCAGCACGCCGCGCCACGGTGTATGATGTGACCGGTGCGGGTGATACGGTGTTGGCCGTGCTCACGTTGGCACGCCTGGCGAATATGCCCCCTGCCGATGCCTGCCACCTGGCGAACCTGGCCGCTGGGTTGGTGGTGCAGGTGCTTGGCAACTATGCGCCCTCACGTGTCGAACTTGAAATCTTGTGGCGGGCGCATCCCACACCACCAACAGACCATGAACAGAAGACGTGAGGCATCGCATGGGACGTATTCTCACGCTGGATGACGCCCGACGAGAACGCGAAGCCTTGCGTGCAGCCGGAAAGCGCCTGGTGCTGACCAATGGCTGTTTTGATTTGTTGCACATTGGGCATTTGCATTCGTTGCGCATGGCTGCGGCGCAGGGAGATGTGCTTTGGGTAGGGGTGAATAGCGATGTCGCCGTGCGTTTGCTCAAAGGGCCCAAACGCCCGCTTGTCCCGTGGGCGGAGCGTGCCGAATTGCTGAGTGCCCTCGAGATGGTCGATGCCGTCATCGGCTTCGACGAGATCACCGCGGCACATTTGCTGTTGGCTGTGCGTCCAGATGTGTACGTCAAAGGTGGCGATTACACCCCCGCTACCTTGCCCGAATATCACCTGGCACGCCTTCTCGGTGCCGACGTGGTGTTGGTGCCCCCTGTCGCTGCACGTTCAACCAGTCAACTGATTGTCACCATTGTCGAACGGTACACGCCATGAGTGTCGAATCGCCACACGCCACACCTGCAACCGAACCACAGCCTGTCATTGTGCCATCGCGACGCGGGATTGCCCGTGCAGCCAGCATCATCAGTTTGGGGAACATTGCCAGCCGTGTGCTGGGGCTGGTGCGTGAAACAGCGTTTGCCAATGCGTTTGGCGCCAGTGGCGCGTTTAGCGCCTTCACGGCTGCCGCGCAAATTCCCATGATGATTCATGACATGCTCATTGGCGGCCTGCTCAGTTCAGCCCTGGTACCCGTGTTTAGCGAACAGACCGACGACCGCGAAACGCTCTGGCGCATCGTCAGCGTGGTCTTGGGCACCACCGTTGTACTTGTCTCGCTGGCTGTGCTGCTGGTGGAATTGCTGGCGCCCTGGCTCACGGGCTTGCTTGTCGGGGGCTTTTCGGCCGAATTGCAAGCCCTCACCACGCAACTCATTCGCCTGGTGACGCCCGCGGTGCTTCTGCTGAGTGTGGCCGGGGTGCTGACAGGTTTGTTGTACGCGCTCAAACGTTTCACCTTCGCGGCGTTTGGAGCTGCTGTGTACAACATTGGCATGATTGTCGGGGCGGTCTGGCTGACGCGCTTCTTCGACGAACCCCACCGCATCTATGCGCTGGCGCTGGGGATGTTGTTGGGCGCTGCGGGGCAGGTGCTGTTACTGCTGCCCGACCTGCGCGACCAGCGGGTACGCCTGGCGCTCGACTGGCGGCATCCTGTCTTGCGCCACATTGGCAAACTCTATCTACCGATTGCGTTGGGGTTGGTCATCAGTCACATCGGCATCTTCATCGACCGCAACCTTGCGTCGGGGACGGGGGAGCAGAGCATTTCGTGGATGCGATATGCCACGACACTCATCCAGTTTCCGCTGGGCTTGATTGCAGCGGCGGTGTCACTGGCTGTCTTGCCGAATTTGTCGCAACTGGCATCGCGCCAGCAGCTTGAAGCATACCGCCAAACGCTTTTCACGGGGTTGCGGTTGGTGTTGGTGTTGATTTTGCCTGCAACAGCGGGGTTGTTTGTGCTGGCGCACCCCATCGTGGCGTTGCTCTTCCAGCGAGGAGAGTTTACGGCCTACGACACTGAATGGACGGCGCGTGCGTTGCGATGGTACTTGCTGGGGCTCCCCTTTGCTGCCATCGACCAGCCGCTGGTCTTTGGCTTCTATGCTCGCCAAAACACCACCGTTCCTGCCCTTGTGGGGGCGATTGCCGTTGGGATGTACACGGTGATCGCGATCTCCTTCGTGAAGACGTACGGCATGCTGGCGCTGGTGGCGGCCAATTCCATCCAGTGGATGGGGCATGCGTTCATCATGTTGTGGCTGACACGCCGCCATGTGGGGAGCTTTCGCGCAAGTGGGTTGCTAACGACAGTGCTCAAAGCGGGCGTGGCTTCATGCATCATGGCGGCAAGTGTGGCATTGGTACTGGCATGGCTGACGTCGCTTCTCCCTGCTTCGCTTGTGGGGCGCCTGTTGGTGGTCGCCCTGCCTGCGCTGGCAGGTGTCGGGGTCTACGCCGTGATGGTCTGGATGGTGCGATTGGATGAAGCACGGGCTGCCATAGGGCTTGTGTGGCAAAAAATGCGCAAGTAAAGCGCGAAGTTCAACCAACCTGCCATCGTTTGCGTAAACACTCCTTGGCGTACACAACGTGCAAGACCCAAGAAAAGGAGCGACGTATGCGTGCCACTGATGTTCTGCCAACCCTGTTAGGACTGGTTGACCGTCCGTTGGAGACATTTCATCGCATTGCTGCCCATGCACAGCGCGCCTGGATTGTCCCCTTGATGCTGATGCTGTTGATGACCGGCGTGCATGCCGTCGCAACGCGCGAGGCACGGGGTGAGTTGGAAGCGCAGATTCTTGAATACACCCTGACGCACTCGCGGTTTGTCAACCAACTGAGCCCCGCCGAGCGCGAACGATTGTTGGCGCAGCAGCGTCAGCGTGCTGGTATGTTCGACATTTCAACGCCACTTGGACTTGCGATAACACTGTTGCTAAGCGCCCTGGCTGTACTGGTTGGCTGGCTGATTTGGGGCGGTGTGCTCTATGGGGTTGCCTTGCTGTTGGGGGGAGAAGACCTGACGTTTGCGCCTTTTTTCAACGTTGCGGCATGGTCATGGTTACCCATAGGGATTGGATTGCTTGTGCAAGCCGCCTATGTTATCTGGTCGGGGCACATGCCATTCTATGAAGGGCTCTCGTTCCTCGTTGCCAGTGGCAACCCCATTCGCGACCAATTCACCCCCTTGCACACCTTCCTCTCGAAACTCACGGTGTGGCAGATCTGGGCGTGGTGGTTACTCATCAATGGCACCGCCGCTGTCAGCGGCTTTTCACGCCGCAAAGCCGCGGGGATGGTACTCACGGTCTGGCTGGTCTTTGCGGGGCTCCAAATCGTGCCAGTGGTCATTTCTTCCCGCTTGCAAGGGTTCTAGCCTAGAAGAAATGGGAACACTTTGGCCCGAGATGACGTTTCTTCGGCACACGCGCCCACGAAAAACTGCAAGGAGGTGTGCCGATGAAACGTCTTTCACTCGTCTTCCTGCTGGTTGTGCTGACCGTGCTGACTGCCTGTGGAAATGCCGAACGCTCCGCCTACGAAGAGGTTGAGGCAGACATGGGAATGGCGCAATCGGTGCCAGCCGCTCCCGCTGTGGAAGAAGCCCCCGCCGAGATGGGGATGGCACGTGAGAAAGCCTTTGTCGCTGGCGAGGAAGGGGTTGGTGAACGTGCCGACCTGCTCATCTTCGATCGAAAAATCATCAAGACTGGTGTGATGACGCTGGAAGTCGAAGATGTCTTCGACGCCCTCGACCAAATCACCCTGCTCACGACACACTACGGCGGCTACATGGTCTCTTCACGCACCTGGTACGAGGGCGAGGATGCGTATGCGCAATTGACGTTTGCCGTGCCCGTTGACCAGTTCGAGCAGGCAGTGGCACAAACGCGCCGTTTGGGCAAGGTTTTGAATGAGCAAACGACAAGCGAGGATGTGACCGACCAGTACGTTGACCTAGAAGCCCGCATTCAGAATCTGGAAGCGACAGCCGCCCGGATCCGCGCGTTCTTGGATGAAGCCCAAACAGTGGAGGAAGCGCTGCGCGTGAATGCCGAGCTGAGCCGCGTCGAAGCCGAGTTGGAACGCTTGAAGGGGCAGCGTAATGTCCTGGAAAAGCGTACCGCCTTTTCCACCTTGCAAGTTACATTGCAACCCGTTGTGGCTACGCCCGTGGTGGAAGAAAACGGCTGGTCGCCAGCGAAGACCCTGCGCGAAGCATGGCGCACATTGCTTCATCTGGGGCAGGGCGTGTTGGATGCCGCGATCTGGCTGATTGTGGTCGGTGGCCCGATTGCGTTGGTTGTGGGCACGCTGGCGCTGGTTGCTTGGCGTGGTATGCGTGCGCTCTGGCGTCTCGGGCGAGCACGCCGCCCCGCATCGTCTTCGATCCACCCACCTGTGGCTGAATGATCGTCGAAACACAACAAGCAAGCGGCGCACCTGATCGTGCGCCGCTTGTTGGCTTTCAGCGTGCTTATGCTTTGTTTTCGAGCCGAGTTGTATCGAGCAGGGCAAGGCTCGCGACAAGGTCACCTTCGTCCAGCTTCATGACACGTACACCACGCGCCTGCCGCCCCATCTGCGAAATCTGGCGGGCTTTGGTGCGAATGAGAATGCCTTCCGCAGAGATGATCGTGATGTCGCTCTCGTCCGTCACGACACGCGCCTCGACGATCGGGCCAGTCGTCTTCATAGCACGGGCGATCGCACGCACACCTTTGCCGTAGCGGCTTTGTGTGGGAAACTCCCTCAGTGGGACCCGTTTGCCATACCCGTGTGCCGTCACGATGAGCAGATCCGCATCGGGTTGGACCACGTCCATGGCAGCGACTTCATCTCCGTCTTCGAGCCGAATGGCCATGACGCCCGCCGCCGAACGCCCCATGGGGCGCACGTCTTCTTCGGAGAAACGAATCGCCTGCCCCTGCTTCGTCACGAGAATGAGCTCTTGGTTGCCGTGTGTCATTTTCACCCAACGCAGTTCATCGCCTTCATCGAGCCCAATGGCAATCAAGCCACTGGAACGCACCGACTGGAACGCCGACAAATCCACTCGTTTGATGCGCCCAAAGCGCGTTAGCATCACAAGGTAATCGGCGGCATCCCAATCGCGCACGGGAATGGCGGCAGTGACGGTTTCATCAGGTGCCAGGTTGATGAGATTGACGAGCGGCGTACCTTTTCCTGTACGCCCACTATCGGGAATCTGGTAGGCGCGTATTTGATAGACCTTGCCTTTGTTGGTGAAGAAGAGCACATCATCGTGTGTGCGTGCTGCAAAAATTTCCTTGACCTCATCTTCACCACGCGTGCCCATCCCCTTCACGCCGCGCCCACCACGTCGCTGCGTGCGGAACGTTTTGGCATTGATGCGCTTGATGTAGCCGCGGTTGGTCAGCGTGACCAGCACGGGGACATTGGGAATCAAGTCTTCTTCGTCGAATGAGCCATCCGCGCCTGGAATGATTTCGGTGCGCCGTTCATCGCCATACTTCGCCTTGATGTCTTCCAGGTCTTCGCGAATCAGGCGACGGATTTTTTCTTCGTGTTCCAGCAAATCCGTCAGATAGGCAATGCGGGCCTGCAATTCGCGGTATTCATCTTCGAGTTTCTGGCGTTCCAGCGCAGCGAGGCGGCGCAATTGCATGTCCAGAATGGCGCGTGCTTGCTCTTCGCTGAAGCCAAACGTTTGAATGAGGGCCGTCAGGGCGTCATCCGCTGACGCCGATGCCCGAATAGTCTCGATAACGGCGTCCAGAACGTTCAGCGCTTTCAGGAGCCCTTCGACGATGTGGGCCCGGGCTTTGGCTTTGTCCAGCTCAAAGCGCGTGCGGCGGCGAATGACTTCGATGCGGTGATCGATGTAATGTTTGAGCATCTGTTTCAGGGGCAACACGCGGGGGACACCACCGACAAGTGCCAGCATGTTGATGCCGTAGGAAACTTGCAATTGCGTATACTTGAACAACTGATTGCGTACCTTGTTGGCGAACGCCCCTCGTTTCAGCTCGATGACGATGCGGATGCCATCGCGGTCGGTTTCGTCGCGGATGTCGCTAATCTGGTCGAGCCGCCCCTGGCGAACAAGATCCGCCATGCGTTCGATAAGCGATGATTTGTTGACCTGGTAGGGAATTTCGGTGACGACGATTTGCTGGCGCCCCCCACGCAGTTCTTCGATTTCGGCGCGAGCACGCACGGTAATGGTGCCGCGCCCTGTGGCATAGGCGCTTTTGATGCCTTCGGTACCGAGAATGCGAGCGGCTGTGGGAAAATCAGGCCCCTTGATGAACGTCATCAATTCGTCCACGCTGATATCGTCGAAGCGTTCCCACTGGTCGAGAATGTAGATGAGCGCGTCGGCGACTTCGTTCAGGTTATGCGGCGGAATGTTGGTTGCCATCCCGACGGCGATACCACTGGCACCGTTGAGAAGCAGGTTGGGAATACGGGCCGGCAACACAACCGGTTCTTGCAAAGAGCCATCGAAGTTGTCCACAAAATCGACCGTCTCTTTGTCGATGTCAGCCAGCATTTCCATGGCAATGGGCGCAAGACGGGCTTCGGTGTAGCGCATAGCGGCGGGAGAGTCGCCATCGATCGAACCGAAGTTCCCTTGCCCATCCACCAGGGGATAGCGCATGGAGAAGTCTTGCGCGAGGCGTGCCATGGCATCGTATACGGCGCTGTCGCCGTGGGGGTGGTATTTCCCCAATACTTCCCCGACGATACGGGCGCTTTTCTTGTAGGGCTGGTTGGGGCGCAAGCCCATATCGTACATGGCATAGAGAATACGGCGATGAACGGGTTTCAACCCGTCGCGCACATCGGGCAGGGCGCGGCTCACGATAACACTCATAGCATAGTCCAGGTACGCGCCGCGCATTTCACGTTCGATATCAATTTGTTCGATACGTCCTGCAAAACGTGTCTCAGTCATCGGATTGAGTCCTTCCAACGAGCGCTTCTGTTCTGGCATTCACAATCTTTTAGTATAGCCAGATTGGCGAGAGAAGCGAGTAGATGCCCCGTGAGAATCGTCATTTTGGGGCTGCTTAGTCCCAAGTAAATCGCCAGATGTCGCCTGGCTCGCTAAGCAGATCCCGTTCGACGCCCCACGTCCCCTGCACGATGTTCACACGCCAGTTCCAGATTGCGCCGCGGTATTCGGGCGGCAATACCCATTCAGTGGTGCGTGTCCAGTGGCGCACCGCCGGCGGTTCTCCATCGCGCCAAAGCATCACCTCGAACCATGCACCTGTGGGAAGCGCGGGGGCTTGCCATGCCAGGCGTGGCGGCGTTTCCTCTGTGAAGATGGCACCATTGTGTGGCGCGAGCAGGCGCGGCGCAGGCAACAATGGAAGCGAGGAAGGAGATGGTACGGGTGTTCTCGGTAGTCTGGTGGGTGGCGCACGTGTAGCTGGGACTGTCTCGAGCGATGCAGGGATGATCAGAGAGTGCCCCACACGCAAGGAAGCAGGGTTGTCCAGCTGGTTGCGTGCCTGAATGGCGTCAGCGGGAACGCCGAATCGTTGAGCGATGGCGAACAGTGTATCTCCCGCTTGAACGGTGTAGCGTGTTTCACCAGGTGCCAGTGTGGGCGTGGGGCTAGGG